>CBDTXZ010000123.1:0-9214 GCA_965364515.1 uncultured bacterium | reverse complement strand
GCGTGGAGCGTGGAGCGTGGAGCGTGGAGCGTGGAGCGTGGAGCGTGGAGCGTGGAGCGTGGGGCGTGCAACGTAGAACGTGAACAGATTCTGTCCTACCCCTGCGATACGTTGCAGGCATGGACAACGTCATCGACTTCCCCGGCGGCTGCCGGCACCAGCGGTATCAGTGGCGCAACATCGCGCTGTCGGTCTGTACCGAAGATCACATCACCACCTGGACCGAAGACGGCGAGCAGATCGACGGCGCCGAGGCCATGGCGATCTTGTTCGGCGACTTCGACCTCACCGGCTGTCTCGACGGAGTCGGCTCTCCCGGTGCGTCAGTACTCGTCTACGACCCGGGCCGGCGGGGCGTGCGCCGGTTGGCGGCTCTCCCGCCGCAGCAGTGGCTCCAGGCGATGCCGGGACTGTGGTTCACCCACGATGGTGCGCGGCTGCTGCTCTCGCCGACAGATCCTCAACTGGCCAGGAATCTCACTCGTTGAGCTCAACCCGCCACCGTGGTCGGGTCGGTGTTGGCACCACACACGACGACAACCGTGGTGCCGTCTTCGGATGGGCTGTGTGTCCCATCGAGCACCGCAGCGAACGCCGTCGCGCCTCCGGGCTCGACCACGAGCCTGACGTGACGCCACAGCCAGCGTTGTGCGGCGACGATCGAGTCATCGCCGACCAACACCGATCGGGGCGGGCACGAAGAGAGCACCTCCCAGGGGACGGCACCGATCGATCTCGCCCCCAGGCTGTCGGAGGCGACGCTCTCGATCTCGACGTCCACCGGTGCCCCCGCTGCGAGCGCACGATCGAGGGCTGGCGATCCGATCGGCTCGACGGCTACCACGGGAGTCTCCTTCCCGAACCACGCGACTGCCCCCGACACCAGTCCTCCACCACCGACGGCGATCAACACCTCGGACACATCCGGGACCTGTTCCGAGACTTCCGCCGCCATGGTGCCCTGACCGGCCACCGTGAGCGGGTGGTCATACGCATGGATCTGCAAGGCACCGGTGGCCTCCGCCCGCCGCTGTGAGGCGACGAGCGCGTCGTGGTAGAGCGCGCCTCCGACCCGCACGGTCGCTCCCAACGACCCAATGGCATCGACCTTCACCTTGGGGGAGACCTCGGGTACGAAGACCTCGGCCGGGATCCCCAACTCTCTGGCGACGTGGGCAACCGCAAGGCCATGATTGCCACCCGAGGCAGCGATGACACCGGCCTGGGGGATGGAGTCCGCCCCGAGTGTCCGGTTGAAGGCACCTCGCGGCTTGAACGATCCGGTGTGTTGCAACAATTCCAGCTTCAGGGTGAGGCGTCGCCCACGAACCTCGACCTCGATGATCGGTGTTCTCCGGACACGGCCGCCGATGCGCTTCGCTGCCTCGACGACGTCCGCTCTCCCGACGCTCACGACAGCTGGCGCTCGCGGAACTGCGTGTCATGAAGGGTGGCATAGAGTCCGCCGTGCGCGAGAAGCTCCTCGTGGGTGCCGCTCTCGACCAGCCTCCCCTCGTCGATGACCAGGATCTTGTCGGCCGCCTTCACGGTCGACAGCCGATGGGCGATCACCACCGACGTCCGCTGCCTCATGAGACGCTCCAGTGCATCCTGGATGAGGGCCTCGGACCGGGTGTCGAGATGCGACGTCGCCTCATCAAGCACCAAGATCGACGGGTTCTTGAGGATCACCCTGGCGATGGCGATCCGCTGCTTCTCGCCGCCGGAAAGGCGGTATCCCCGCTCCCCCACGACGGTGTCGTAGCCTTCGGACAGAGACTCGATGAACTCGGAGATGTTCGCCGCCTCGCAGGCCGCCCTCATCTCCTCGTCGGTGGCGTCTGGCCGGGCATACCGAAGGTTGGCGGCGATCGTGTCGTGGAAGAGATAGGTCTCCTGGGTGACCACGCCGATGGAGTCCGCCAGGCTCCCCAACGTCACGCTACGGACGTCGTGTCCGTCGATCTTCACCGCACCCCGGTTCACGTCGTAGAGACGAGGAAGCAGGTAGCTGATGGTGGTCTTGCCTGCACCGCTCGGGCCGACGAGCGCAACGAGTTGTCCTGGTTCGGCAGTGAACGACACGTCTTCGAGCGCCCATTCCCGGGTCGAGGTCATCGCAGCCACAGGCCCTCCGTCGTCTCCAGCCGATCGGCCGAAAGGATTGAAGCGCTTGATGCCTTCCAGCCCCTGTGGCGTCGCACTCACGTAGGAGAAGTACACGCCGTCGAAATCGATGCGACCCTCGACGTCCCCGAGCTCGGTCGCGTCGGCCCGCTCGGGGAGATCGGTCGCCAGGTCCATGATCTCGAAGACCCGCTCGAAGCTGACCAGCGAAGTGGCGAACTCGACACGCGAGTTCGAGATGGCCGAGAGCGGACCGTAGAGCTGGGTGAGCAAGCCGGCGAACATCACCAGCACGCCGATCGTGATGTCTTCGGTGGTGATGACCAGGTATCCGCCGACCCAGAAGACGGCCGCAGTCCCGACCGCACTGACCAGTCCGAGCCCGGCGAAGAACCAGCGGCCGACCATGGCGCGTCTGACTCCCAGATCGCGCACGGCCCTGGCCTCGACGCCGAACTTCTCGGACTCCTCGCTCGAACGGTTGAAGAGTTTGACGAGGAGCGCTCCGCTGACGTTGAAGGTCTCTTGGAGGATCGCCGACATCGAAGCGTTGTGGTTCATCTGCTGCTCGGTGATGCGCCGCAGGACCTTGCCGACCCGCCTGGCGGGGAGAACGAACAGCGGAAGTGCCGCAACTGCCAGCACGGTCAGCAGAATGCTCGATTGCAGCATCACGGCGAGGATGACCACCACCGAGACCACATTCGAGACGATCGACACGAACGTGCCGGTGATGGCCTGTTGGGCCCCGACGACGTCGTTGTTGAGTCGGGAGATCAGCTCACCGGTCTTGGTCGAGGTGAAGAACGACAGCGACATCCGCTGAAGATGCTCGTACAGCTCCCGGCGGAGGTCGTAGATGATGCCCTCGCCCGCCCGTGACGACCACCAGCGCTGTGCGATTCCGACGAGCGAGTTGATGAGCGGGACGGCCACCATGGCGCCGCCCAGAAGGGTCAGCTGGCGGAGATCCGAATTCGGAATCGCCTCGTCGACGATCAGCCGCGTGATGATCGGTGGAACCACGCTCAAGCCGGAGATGACGAACACCGTCGCCAACACGCCGAGCAGGGCGAGCCGATAGGGCGCACCGTACGACCACACACGCCTCAGCAGGTTGCGGTCCACCGACGGCCGGTCTTGGTCTTCGTCGTACTTGAGGTAGCTGTACCAGCCGCCACTGTGAAAGATGAGCGCTCTCCTTGTCCATTACATGATTACAACGGCTGGGGGAACCCGCGGGATGACGGGAGTATTCCCACCGGTCCCAGAACGGTAGCTGGAACTGCAACTCGACTGCCGCACGCCAGAGCCGGCCTTCGACGTCACGTATCGGGCACCCATCCCTACGATTCGACCCCGTGCGTCGGATCAGACTCCTCGAAGAACACTACGCCACGACCCCCGGCCACGACACGGGTATCTCGCACGCCATCGTCATCGCAGCGGGCGCCGGGCACGTGCCGGAGACGCTCCGGCTCCACCGCACCACCGACATCGTCGCCTTCGGTCGTCATGACACGATCACGCCCGGCTATCCGAGAGCCGTGCAGGCGGCGATCGAGCACGGCTTCACGCCGATCGAGCGATTGGCCGGCGGTCGCGCCGCCGTCTTCCACACGGGCACCCTGGCATTCGCCTGGGCGATCCCCACGCCGGAACCCCGAGAGGGGGTGACCGCCCGCTTCACGATGATCGCCGAGATCCTCAGAACCGCGCTTCGCTCGTTCGACGTCGACGCCGACATCGGAGAGCTTCCGGGCGAGTACTGCCCGGGCGCGTTCAGCATCCACGCAGACCATCGTGTGAAGCTGGTCGGGGTCGGCCAACGACTCGTCCGAGGCGCCGCCCACGTCGGAGGGGTGATCTGCGTGAACGACGGCGACCGCATTCGTCAAGTCCTCGAGCCCGTCTATCGAGAGCTGCAACTCGACTGGGATCCGGCAACCGCAGGCGCACTGGATGAATTCGCCCCCGACGTGACCGTGGATTCGGTTCGGACGGCGGTGATCGACGCCTTCGCCGAGCGATTCGACATCGAACCATCCCAGATGCCGCCCGAGATGGTCTCGAAAGGCCTCGAACTCGCACCGTCCCACATCTCCGCAGGCTGAGCGGCCGGCGCGATACGCTGCCCGCATGCGGATCCTGCTCCTGAATGGACCCAATCTCAATCTGCTGGGAACCAGGCGACCCGAGATCTATGGCCCAACCACACTCAGCGAGCTCGAAACGGCGTTCGAAGGCTGGGCGACATCGCTCGACTCCTCGGTCGAGATCTTCCAATCGAACCACGAAGGTGCGCTCATCGATCGACTACACCAAGCCCGGGGGCACGTCGACGGCATCGTGTTCAATCCCGGGGCCTTCACTCACACGTCCTATGCGCTCCACGACGCGGTCGAAGCCGTCGAGATTCCGACCGTCGAGATCCACATCTCGAATGTCGAAGAGCGCGAGGCGTGGAGGAGGAGCTCGGTGATCTCGCCGGCGGCAGTCCACCGCATCTACGGACGCGGGATCGACGGCTACCGGTGGGCTCTCCGATTCCTGGTCGCGAACCATCAGAACCCGTCGGAGCGCGTGGCGTACGGGGACTCCCCCGAACAGTTCGCGGCGCTCCGCAGCGGCGACGACCGCCTCGCCATCCTCGTTCACGGTGGCTTCTGGCACCACACGTGGTCGTACGACACACTCGAATTGAACGCAGTCGACCTGGCCGAACGCGGCTGGTCGGTCGCCAATGTCGAGTACCGACGGCTCGGCAACGGGGGAGGCTGGCCGGTCACCCGAGACGACGTGCTGGCGGGCATCCGCTCCTCGATCGAGCACCTCGGCCACACCGGAAAGACGGTCCTGATCGGACATTCGGCAGGTGGCCAGCTCGCACTCGAGGCCGCCCGCCAGCTCGGACCTGAGATGACGGTCGTGACCATGGGCGGCATCAACGACATGGTGATGGCGGTCGAGGAGCGCCTGGATGATGGGGCCGCCATCGAATACCTGGGTGATGCCGCACCCGAGCACGCATCACCGTTGGTCAATCCACCGAGCGGCAACGTCGTCGTTGCGCACGGAACCGCCGACGATCGCGTGCCGTTCGAGTACGCACGCCGGTATGCCGACGCCAACCCCGCCACCTTGCTCGCGACCGACGGAGGCGAGCACTTCCGTTTCCTCGATCCCCGCGACGAGATGTGGACGACGATCGTGGACGTGATCGGACGATCGTGATCTTCATCATCCCGACCGGTGCAGCCGTGGCATGGCTGCTGCGGGCGAGGGACACCACCGCTGCATTCGTGGCGAAGCCACTCGCTTCGACGGGATTCCTCGCCGTCGCAGTGTCCAGCGGCGCACTCGAATCCAACTACGGACGAGTCGTCCTCGGAGGGCTTGCGCTCGGCGCGCTCGGCGATGTCGCTCTGATGTTCGACCGCTTGTTTCTGATGGGCCTCATCGCCTTCGCAGCCGGTCATCTCGCCTATGTCGCTGCGTTCATCGGCGTCGCCGGCCCGACGCCCGTGTCGAGCGCGGTCGCTCTGGCGGTGGCCGCAGGCAGCGCCGTATGGCTGCTGCCACGACTCGACCGTGAGTGGCTCGCCCCCGTCGCTCTCTACATCGTCGTGATATCTGCGATGCTCGCAGCGGCGCTTTCGCCCGATCAAGCACTCCTGGTCTCCATCGGTGCCTCGCTCTTTGCGGTGTCAGACCTCTTCGTGGCCCGCGAGCGGTTCATCCGCAGCGATCGAACCAACGCTCTGTGGGGCCTCCCGCTCTACTACGCCGGACAGATCCTGATCGCGCTCTCAGTGGCGAACTGACCACTCACATGGTTTGCCGTTCTCGGCCAAACCCCAATATGCTCCATATGTCGCTCCTCCGGCTTCGCTGAGCTTGGTTCTGGGCGCGACAGGTATCGGGTGGAGGTATGACAACGTGCTGCGTGCGCACCGCATAACCCTGTTCATCGGGTGGTTGCTCGTGTCTTCGCTCGCAGTGGCAGGCTTCGCGGCATTCACCACCGACGCCGATCCGGACCCCACCACCGAAACTCCGTCCGTTGCCGTGTCGCCGGAGATCGGCCGAAGCGCCGGAGCAGTGGCGGCAATGACCTTTGCGCTCCTCGCCGACGGCGCTCGCGCCGCAACGTCCGACTTCGATGGCGATCTCGCAGCCCTCGTCGAAGGCGAGCCCACGACGACGACGCTCGCGCAGTCGACGTCGACCGCTTCCGGAGGGGTCATCGATCGTTCCCGTCTGTTCGACGAGAGCCGCGTTCGTGAGTTGGCCGAGTCGTTCTTCCAACCGGCCGATGTGAGCCGTGCGATCCGGATCGCGTGGTGTGAATCGTCGTTCAACCCTCAGAATGTGAATCCCGTCACCGGCGCCGCCGGGCTGTTCCAGCACGCCCCCGACACCTGGGTGGCGCGATCCACCGCTGCCGGCTACCCGGGCGCCGACATCCTGGATCCCGAAGCCAACGTCGCCGTTGCTGCCTGGATGCTGTACGAGCTCCCCGGAGGCTGGTCGCACTGGCAGTGCCAGGCGTAGACGTCTCAGGTCGAACGTTCTCCGACATCCACCGCAGGCTGGAGACCCCCGATCGCGAGATCCCATGTCTCGGCCGCCAGTCTGGCAGTGGAAACCGCCAACCCTGCTGCTGATCTGCCGATCGGGATGTGTTCATCCTCCGGGCGGATGAGCACATAACTCCCGGACGAAGCCGGGCCGATGTCGAGCGTGCCGTGCGGTTCGCCGGTCGTGCGGGCGATGACATCGCCGGAGATGACGATCGGAATCGAGTCGGCTGGCCGGGTCTCTGCGACAGGAATCCCGATCCGAAGGCTGCGTTGACGGTCGGCGGCATCGAGGATGAGGCGTTCGAGATCCTCCGGGTCCACGTCGATGTCGCCTTCCACGACCGCTCGAGTGAGCAGCCCGATCTTCAGCTCGCCGACCCTGGCCGCCTGGATGCCGAACCCAGCGCTCATTCGGGGATTCAGCTCCGTGGGAAGGAAGCCATCGACCGTGAGCACCCCGTCGATGCTGAAGGGTCCCCGGTAGCTCACCGTCCGGGCGAGGTATGCCCCCATCTGACGGGCCGCATCCCGGAGTCGGTCCCTCACGTCCTGGGGTGGGTCCCAGGTCGTCGCCATACCGAGGTATCGGAACCGCGGGCTCCCGACCTGCCTGGCGATGAGCATCTCGACCGGCCGAAACGCCGAGATGCCTCGCCGTGTCACGTAACCGTGGATCGAGCACGGAATCCCATCGAGGAACGGCATCACACGGACCCGATCGGCATGCCCGGTGAACCATTCCAGTGCTGACGCGACGTCACCCGAGCCCCGGACCCATTGGACGTATTCGCCCCCGCCGTGCCACCCCTCGCGGTTGTCGGCCACCCACACCGATCCCAGCTCCGAGGCGAGCCGCCTCGTCGCGGCCGGCGCCTCGGCGACAGGAACCACTTCGGACGGGGCGGTGGAAACCCCGGCCCGGCGGAAGTGGTCGTCGATCTCCATCTTGTTCTCCAGCGAACGCCATACGGGCCATCTCGCCCCGTAGGCCGGGCGCCCTGCCAATGCCGATCCCATTCCGAACGGAGGAGACAAGACCCGGGCACTGCCGTCGGGGTCGAACGACGCGATGACATCCGTGACGGTGGCACTTTCGAGCGATGCCGCAAAGGCACGTATTCCCGCCATGAGGGTGTCCGCCTGCGCGCCCGTCAAGTGGATGAGCACACCATCGGGCAGGGGACCCACCCCTTCGGTCGCCGCGATGACGAGGATGCGTTCGACTCCCCAATCTTGCAGTTGCCCGACATTGAGCGTCGTAGCCGCAGCAGGCTCGGCAACCACGATCCACGGCGTTCCCCGATAGATCGAAGCCAGCGAACGATCGACCTCTGCCACGTCCATGCAGGAAGGCTATACCCTTCTCTGTCGCCCGCGCGGTCGCGACGGCTCCAACACAGACGTCTCGTGGATAGGCTCAGTCACCGAGATGGAGGGTGCAATGAAGTGGCAGGAACTCGGAGATCGCATCTTCAGACGGCGATACGAGTCGCTCGATCTCAACGTGGGACTGATTCTGAGCGCTACCGCCGCGCTCGTGATCGACAGTCGCGCCACCCACGGCCAAGCAGACGAGCTCCTCGCCGACATCCGCACGATCACACCACTTCCCGTCACCCATCTCGTGAACACCCACCATCACTGGGACCACACCTTCGGCAACTCCCGATTCGGCGATGCCGAGATCGTCGGGCACACCCGGTGCCGCACGACCCTCACCGAACGGGGAGAGCAGATGCGGCAATCACTCCTCGACGCCGACTGGATCCCCTCGGAAGCGAAGCACCATTTCGAGGCGGTGGAGATCGCCCCTCCGGTGACCACCTTCGACCACACCATGACGATCGACCTCGTGGATCGTCGAGTCGAGTTACGCCACCCCGGACGAGGCCATACCGACAATGACATCCTCATCGAGGTCGACGACGTCTTGTTCGCCGGAGATCTCGTCGAAGAAGGGGCACCGCCGCAGTTCGGTGACGCGTTCCCGACGGAATGGCTCGACACACTCGATCTCCTGATCTCGAACGCACCGGGCACGATCGTCCCTGGACACGGGGACGTGGTCGATCCCGATTTCGTGCGCAGCCAACGCGATCAGATCGCCCGGGCGATCGCCGGCGAAGCGGTCTTCCCCGAGCCGATCATGGAACAACTCCGCCGAAGACTCGACATGTGACACACCAAAATGCCCGGGAACCGATCGATCCGGTTCCCGGGCCGGCTGAATGTCTCCCGAAGAGACTCACCTCATGGGGCCAACCTGAGCATCCGAGCGAGCTCGTTCGCCTCGAACGAGCCATCGGACACGACGACCTCGGGGACGTCAGGCGCCAACACCAACATCCGAGCCAACTCATTCGCCTCGAACGACGTATCGACCTCAGGCGCCAACACCAACATCCGAGCCAGTTCGTTGGCTTCGAACGAACTGTCGGTCACGACAGCATCAGGCGCCAACACCAACATCCGAGCCAACTCATTCGCCTCGAACGACGTATCGA
>CBDTXZ010000122.1:0-9259 GCA_965364515.1 uncultured bacterium | reverse complement strand
CCGGAGTGCTCGCCCTGACCGTGGACGATCACCACTTCCGCAAGCGGTTCCCCGGCCGGCAGCCATTGCCTTCGTAACTCATGGATCCCATCGACGGAAACGGCAGGCGTGGCATGACTGGCGATCATGGTGAAGCTCCCTCTTCTCTACGCCAGACGTTACATCGATGCTGGCCCTCGAACGAAAGGGACTCGGCGTCCTGGCGACCGATGCTGCGCGGTTCGCAGGTGGGTACGATGGACGGCGGATGCCGTCCGACCCGACCCGCTTCGATCCATCAGATCTCGCCCACTCGGCACACGCGTACGTGGTCTTCCGTCAGGTAGTCCAGCTCGGCACAGCTCGGGCCCTGAGATGCTCCGAAAGGGGTGGTCGGGCACGCTTCGGGATGAATGTCCCGGTGGCTGCCTCGACATGATGGATGTGACTGGCCGCCTGCTGGTCGCAATGCCGGCACTGACGGATCCGAACTTCACCCGAAGCGTGATCCACGTGCTCGAGCACGACGAGGAATCAGGAACGGTCGGCGTGGTCATCAACCGCCCGTCGTGGCTGCAGGTGGCCGAGCATCTCCCCGACATCTCCGACGTGGTGGTTCCCCCGCCGGTCGTGTTCATCGGTGGACCGGTGGAACGCGAGATCGCACTGACCGTCGTCAGGGAGGGCGACGACGTGGCGCTCGTTCCGGAACCGGCCACCGACCGCCCCTGCAGGGTCTTCTCCGGATACAGCGGCTGGGGGGCCGGTCAGCTCGCAGCCGAGATCGCAGAGGGTGCCTGGCATGTGGCCGAAGGCGGAGCCGATGATGTGTTCACGCCGCGCCCTGAGCGGCTGTGGTCGGATGTGTGGCGACGCCAGAGCGGAGCGCTGCGCATGTTGGCCACCTATCCGGTCGATCCGAGGAACAACTGATGAGCGGAGTCCCGAAACTCCGAGCCGCCACTCGCCGTCACGCACCTGGCCTTCGACTCGAGAGGGAGCTGTGGGACCAGGGAGCCGAGGTGGTCGTCGGGATCGACGAAGTGGGTCGCGGCTCATGGGCGGGGCCGCTCACCGTCGCTGCCGCCGTCGTTCCCAGGGATCGCCGCGTATACAAGATCCGTGATTCCAAGATGCTCACGGAGGCCGAACGTGAGGCACTGTTCGACCGGGTGGTGAACTGGGTCGAGATGTCGGCCGTCGGGCACGCTTCGAATGCCGAATGCGACGAACTGGGCATGGCAGATGCGCAGCGGTTGGCGGCCCGTCGGGCGATCGGACGGCTGGGGGTCACGCCGGACGCGATCCTGGTCGACGGCAACTGGGACTTCGTGGGTCGGCCCGGAGTGAGACTCCTGGTTGGCGGCGACCGCAGCAGCCTCTCGATTGCAACGGCCTCCATCGTTGCAAAGGTGACGCGAGATCGGATCATGCGAACGGTCGCGCCGAACTACCCGGGGTTCAATTTCGAGAGCAACAAGGGCTATCCCTGCCCGACTCACAGGGCCGCCATCGCGGCGTGGGGGCCGACCTCGATCCATCGGCGGAGCTGGGTGTTCATGGATTCGATTGCGTGGGGGATACCGCGTCATCGACGCGTAGAGCAACTCACGCTGGACGGGATCTGACCATCCAGAGGCAACCGTAGGGCCCGAGCCCATCGCCGGTTCGGGCCTGGGAGTACACGACGTCCCAACCTGCGGTGTCGATGGGCACAACGACGTCACGCTCGGAGAAGTTGAAGAC
Organism: uncultured bacterium; assembly: GCA_965364515.1. Taxonomy (GTDB): domain Bacteria; phylum Actinomycetota; class Acidimicrobiia; order Spongiisociales; family ZC4RG35; genus JAHEDH01. The sequence continues at coordinate 7,534 of CBDTXZ010000122.1, read as the reverse complement.
TCCTCGGAACCGTTGGCGATCGGACACACGATCGAACGCGATCAGTTCCGGAGCTTCCATCGGGATCACGTGCGGCAGCGGATCGTCGCCACCGAGCGCTTCGAGTCCACTCCGACCGTCGATGAGCCGGCGGATCCCGGCGAGCACACGGCCCGACGGGCCGGTGCCGTCCTGGCTGAATGCCAGGGTCTCCCACGAAAACGTGGGACGGTGCGCCCAGCGGTTGTCGTGTGCGAGCTCCGGATCGTCTGCGTAGGTGTGGTCGTTCAGTTGGGCGATTTCGTCCCCGAGGTAGATGAGCGGGATGCCGATGACCGTGAGCATGAAGGCGTGCAACAGCAGGATGCGTTCGACGGCGAGATCGATCAGCTCCGGATCTGCTGTCTCGAGCGCTTGCTCGAGGCCGGCGAGTGACGCCAGCGTCCCGGAGATCCTGGCGTCGCCGGTCGCCGGATTGTCCTGGAAACGCATTCCGGTCGCGAACGAACCAGGGAACTCACCGCTGTAGAACGAGTTGAGGAACTGCCTGTGCTCGAAAGGATCGATGCCCAGCGCAACCGCGTCTTCGTCGGCGAAACCCCAGCCGATGTCGTCGTGGCAGCGGAGATAGGTGATCCACTGGCAGCCGGGCGGAAGCGCGAGCCGGGTTCCGAGAGCAGTCTCGAGCAGGCTCGTGTCCCGAGTGGCCAGCGCTTCCCATGTGGACGACATGGTCAACGGGTTGTATCCGAGGTCGGCCTCGTCGGGTCGGACGAAGCGGATCACGTCGTCGGGGTGAACGATCGCCTCGGACAGGAGCTTCACCGACGGCGCGACGATCTCCGCTGCCAGCGCGAGGATCCTGATGACGGTGTGCGCCTGGTCGAGGTTCTCGCACGACGTCCCCATCTCCTTCCAGAGAAACGGGGTCGCATCGGCTCGGATCACTTCCGGGCCGAGGTTGGCGATGCCGAGCAACTCCCCGGCCATGGCCGCCATCACGTTCGGATTCCGGTAGTTGAGGTCCCACTGGAACTCGTAGAACGTGCTCCACACCCAGGAGCCGCTGCCGACGTCCTCTCTCCATGTGAATGCGTCTCCAGGCCGATCCGGGAAGATCTGGCGAAGCGACGCAGCATATGCGTCCGGCTGTTCGCGGTCGGGGTAGAAGAAGTAGAAGTCCGAGTAGAAAGGATCGCCGGCCTTGGCAGCGATGGCCCACGGATGCGTGTCCGCAGTGTGATTGGCCACGAAATCGAGGACGACGCCGATGCCGGCTTCTCCGAGTTCTGTGATGGCAGCGCGCAGATCGTCGATGGAACCCAGATCCGGTCGGGTGCTCCGGTAGCTCTGGACGGCGTAGCCACCGTCGTTGTGGGGTGTCGGCACGTCATATGGAGGCATCACGTGCAGGTGAGTGACGCCGAGAGATCGGAGGTGGCCGATCGCGTCGGGAAGCGCATCGAAGGTCCCGACGAAGCGATCGACGTATGTCATGGCCCACACGGTCGACGGGTCGAAGAGCCACGGCTGATCGGCGCGGTCGCGTCGTCGGAGCCACTTCGTTCGCTCAGCCGCAGCGTCGATGCACACAGACACGAAGTTCTCGAGGTCGTAGGCGAAATCCCACTTCCAGCCGTACAGCTCGTGATAGGAGTCGAAGAGGGCGCTCCCGTGACGCCTGAGGCGATCGAGGAACTCTGACGCTCGTCGACCGTCGCCGAGACGGTCATGGACGTCGGGCTCGAGTCTCGAGATCAGCTGGTCTGCGGCCTGTTGCTTCCAGGGCTCCATGGAACCGCGACGCTAGTCGGCGACCGACGGCCGGAACATGCTCATGCTGCCGTCACACGCTCGCGTTCTTCGACAGACGGCGACGCTGGAGAGAGGTCGACACGCTCCAGCCTTCGGGGAGCGGCGGCTCCAGCATCCGTGGCGGCCAGCACCGCATCTGGCGAGACCGAATGACGTCCTCCCCGGCCCCTGATCGCGACGAAGACACGACCGATCACCCGCTCGGTCACCCAGGCGATCTGGTCACGGAAGATCAGCGAGCCGCTCAGAGTGGCGACCATGACCCACAGGTGGGGGAAGACGCCGGTCGCAGCCATCTCGAAGGCGAGGGTGAGCGGAATGACGAAGGACGCTCCGAGCGCGACGCCGCCGACGACCCGCAACGGTGAGGCCCTGTGCATGTCGTTGGCGAGAAGGCCGGGGAGGAACAGGGGAGTGAGCGCAATCGAGCCGAGACTCATGTAGTAGTTGACCTGGAAGCCGAGCAAGGCCGTGCTCGCCCACATCAGTGACCACGAGAGGAGCGCTGCCACCATCAGCATCGTGGCGAACTTGCGGCGCCCGAAGAGGATCATCCACGGCATGAGAAGCCTCGTGACGATCAGATAGGTGACGAAGCCGACGCCCAGTGCGAACACCACCTGCATCGGCTGGATCGACAGCATGCCGAGGTAGGCGGCGCCGATGAAACCGCCCGACCGGAGGCCGTGGTTCTTCAGCAATGCCCATGCAACCAATGCTGACAGCATGACGGCGAAAGGAATCCATGCGACCTGGATGGCGCTCACTCCGAACCCGACCAGTGGCGCCAGCTCGTTGACACCCGGAAGGTCGAACCACAAGGCATAACCGATCGGCACGGCGACGATGGCACCGGCCAGCATGACCGACTTGATCGTCTTCTTGATCCCCTGCCGCGCCATGTCGTGGGCGATCAGCGCCGGCACGACGTACCCGGCTCCGATCAGGAGGGGAACGTCCTGCTCCCAGAGGTAGCTTCCGCTCGGTGACAGTTTCAGCATGGCCGTCTGGAGCCCGATCGAAATCAGAGCCAGCACTGCGAATTTGTTCTTGCCGTAGAGAAGAAACCACTTCGGCAGGATGCGGTTCACGATCCAGAACGAAACGAAGGCGTTGAGGAAAGTGGCGACCAAGACGGCGGGTTGGAGCAGGAACACGGCGATGTAGCCGGGCACCACGATCGAACCGGTGGTGAGGTGCCGCCGCTCGTAGTTGACCATCGACACGACGATGCCGGCCACGAAGGCGAACCGGACGACCTCGATCGAGAACAGATAGTCGTGCATTCAGGTGCTCGACTCGGTCTCGGGGTCTTCCGTCCACGAACGAGCCTCGTGTTCGAAGTATTCGAGCATGACCTCGGCCTGATGGGTGTGGATGTTCACGAACCCCACGACGAGCACGTGACCGGTCGGCATGTCACCGATCATCCGGTGAACGATCGTTTCCACCGAAGGCGCGCTGTTGTCACCGAGGTTGAGGATGTGATCAAGGCGATACCCGTTCTCGACCAGCCGGTCCGTCACGAGGCCCTCGTACGCACCGAACGTCACGAGACGGTCGAATGTGAGGTCACGAACCGCGACATCGGCGAACTGGATGGCCCTGAGCTCCCGATCCGAGCGGTTGTTGAGAATCCCGACGATGGTCGTGTCAGCCGTGACGAATTCGGCGAGCTTGGCAAACGCAACCATCATCGACTCTCGGTCGTTGACGGCGAACAGGTTCGCCCAGGTGACGTGCTTGCCGAGGATCTCGAGATCCTTCATCCGGAGTACTCCGGGGTCGGGGGCGGCCTCCACCATTCCCTTCATGGCGACGTCTCTTGGGATGTCGAGCATCCGGGCCATCACGAGCCCGATCGCCACATTGTCTTTGAACGCGATGTAATCGAATCGGGCGATGTCTTCGTCGGTCACCGTGGTGGGATCGGCCACGATCACCTCGGTGTTCCGTTTCTTCGCCTCGCGTTCGATCACCCTGAGGATCGCAGGATCCTGTTCGGCCGTGATCAGGGTGCCGTTGATCGGGCAGGTCGACATCAGTGAGACGGCGATCTCCTTGAGCGTCTCGCCCATGACGTCCTGGTGGTCCTCCCGCACGTTCGTGAGCACGCCGATGTTGGACTTGACGATCATCGTTTCGCTCGTGTGCTGGTACTCGGGCCGCAGTGCCATGCATTCGATGACGAGCGCGTCTATGTCGTCGGTGACCCATTCTTTGACGATTTCGATCTGTTCGAGAATGGTGGCCGGCCCCTTCCGGACGATCGGCTCGTCATGTCCGTCGTTGGTGATCACGGCCGCCGCCGTGCCGGTGGACTTGCCAATCGTTCCGTACCCGGCCTCTCGCAGCATGCCGGCGATGATGCGGGTGACGGTGGACTTCCCCCTGATCCCGTTGACGTGGATCCGCCATTCGAGCCCGTTCAGTCTGTCGGTGTGCTGCACGGCCTCGAGGCCCCATCGGGCAATCAGCCAGATGGCGAGGGCGAGTCCACCGATCAGAAACACGGGCACGACGAGGACACTCCTTCGGACGGTTGTCGACCACTGGTTGTGGTCGTTCTCCTCATCGGCAGAATCCCCAATATCTGAAAGGGATTTCGGCCGATCGTGGGTATGGTTTCTCCGATGCCGACACGACTAGTCGTCCTCAGACATGGCCAAACGGAATGGTCGCTGTCGGGACAGCAGACGGGGTTGAAGGATTTCCCGCTGTTGGACGAGGGGCGAGCACAGGCCGTGTCGGTGCGATCACGCCTCGCCTCGCTCGCATTCACACGGGTCACCACCTCACCACTCCGACGGGCCGCTGAAACTGCTGCGCTCGCCGGATTCCCGGAGGCGGACCCTCACGGAGACCTCGTCGAATGGGACTACGGAGCGTGCGAGGGACTCACGACCGCACAGATCAGAGAGGAGCGTCCTGGTTGGGAGATCTTCCGGGACGGTGTTCCTGAAGGTGAGTCGCTGTCTTCCGTGGCGCAACGCGCAGATCGGATTGTCGAATGGGCTCGAGATGCCGAGGGTGACGTGCTCGTCGTGAGCCATGGGCACTTCTCGCGCATCCTGACCGCCCGCTGGCTGGAATTGCCGCCAGAGCAGGGGAGAACGTTCGCGATCAGCCCGGCGGCGATGTCGATGCTGGGACTGCGCGTTTCCAACCCAGTCGTGTTGCGCTGGAACGACGCCTGTCACATCGAGGACGAATGGTGTTCACACGCGGTGTTTCCCGATGTCTGAGGACCTGTCGAAACTGAGCTGGGTCTTCGCTCACGGGAGCCTGATGTTCGACTCCGACTTCGACGCCGCCGCAGTGCTTCCCGGGAGGGCGTGGGGCTGGGAACGACGCTTTGGACAGCCCTCGGTGCGCAACTGGGGGACGGAAGCGACGCCGGCACCGACCAGCTCGCTGAGCCGCGGTAGCTTCTGCGACGGGTTGTTGTTGGGACTCCCTGGAGGTCGTGCCGGTTCGATCGTCGCTTCACTCGTGCGACGCGAAGCGAACGACCCTACGACGGTCACGGTGTCGACCGAGTTCGGCGATGTGTCCGCGTTCACGTGGCTCATGTCTGATGCGTGGGCTTCGCTCGATGTCGATGAGCTGTCACGCCGCGGCGCCGCCAATGTTCGAGGCGGGGGAGGGCCGCGTGGTGATGCCTGGGGGTACGCGTCCGGTGTCCATGACACCCTCTCGGATCACGGTCTCCAGGATGAGCTGGTCGCCCGCTACGTGGCGCTCCTCGAGCCCGAGCTGGGGCGGATAGATCCAGGTTCCCCGCCCACTACCGGAGCGCAGCCTCGCCGAGATTGAGCCGGTCGGCTCGGAGCACTTCCGGACCGGCTCCCACTCAGAGTGTTCGACACTGCCCTCGAGCATGCTAGGTGGGATCGGGTCGCCGAGTACTGCGAGGATCGGGATCGTCGGCGACCAGTTCGAGTGAATGGCGATGTCCACTTCACGGTTCCCGATCGACACGAACCCTCAGTCGACGACCACGACCGAGTTCAGACACGGGACTTCCCTGCGTTCGGGATCCGCGAGGGCATCGGAGCACTCTACGCTCGGGACATGGCCACGATTTTCACCAAGATCATCGAAGGAGAGTTCCCTGGAGCGTTCGTGCACCGCGACGAACGGTGCGTGGCGTTTCTCTCGATCAACCCGTTGACCACTGGGCACACGCTCGTTGTGCCGACCGAAGAGATCGATCACTGGATCGACTGTCCGCAGGATCTGCGCGACCACCTGATGGCAGTGGCGACCGCGGTCGGGGAGGCTCAGATGGAAGTGTGGAGCCCAGAACGGATCGGGCTGATCGTTGCTGGATTCGAGGTCCCGCACCTCCACCTCCACGTGTTCCCGAGCTGGGGGATGGCCGATTTCGACTTCGCCAGGGCCGCCCCGATGCAATCCATGGACGTGCTCGAGCCGATCGCAGCGCAGATCCGCCGACAGCTCGACGCCTGAGGGCGCTTTCGCTCCGATACAGAGTCGGTGCCGAGAGCCCACCCGACGGCGGTCGGGTCGAACGGCTCTTGTCGCGCGCTGGCGTTCGTCGAAACGATGGGATCGATGGGATCGATGGGATCGATGTCTCGCAGCCGAGTATCGATGCCGTGAGTGGGACGGCGGCTGCTCGAGAACTCGGTACAGGCGCCGACGAGATCCGTCGGTTGTACGGATCGAACCTGCCATTCCTGTTTCCGCGGCTCGAGGATCGGCTTCGGCGGTGGTTGCGGGTCCCGCCTCAGACCGTCCGCGCAGCAACGGTCGCCGGTGCTGCCGGGGTGACCGCACGGTTGATGTCGGCGATGGTCGCCACGGCGTTCGCCGGAGTCTGGAGTGACGTTCCCTGGGGTCGATGGGCCGTGATTCTGGTGTGGTACGCCGTGTTCGACGCAACCCAATCATGGAGAACGCCCCCGCTCGATGTTCCTCCGGGTCCACTCATCGAGAAGTACGTAGCGGACTGGTCGGCGCTTCTCTCCACGATCGAGCGGCAGGAGGATCTGGAGGACCTGGAGAGCTTCCTCCGACGCTGGTGGCGCCTTCCCAGGGCTGCGACGGCGGGTCTGGTGGTGGTCGCAACGACGTTGCTGAGTTGCTGGCTGTTCACGCCCTCGGCGCTCGGCGAGGCCGCTGTCGGCAGCCTTGTTCTCCTGCTCTTCGTCGTCTACGACTTCGGGGCCGTCGCGGTCTATGGGAACCTCGTCGGCGCCGCCCTGCTCTCGCGCGAAACCAGATACGACCACAGACTGTTCTGGCCGAGTCCAGCGGACTCATCCGAGGTCGAGAGAGCAATGCACGCCACGAGCTTCATGGGCTTCGCCACCGGGATGTGGATCACCGCGTATCTCGGCCTGGGGGTGGTCGCAGTCGGATGGGACTCGCAGCTCGTCCTGCCCCTCGTCGCCACGTTCGTTGTGACCGGCTACGCCAGCACCTTTGTCTACGCCCTCGGCTCACGTCGCAGCATCCACAGCATCATCGAGCGGAGCAAGCGTTCGAAGTTGCGAGTGTTGCACGACCGGATCGAGGGCTTCAGGTCACGGTTCGCCGATCTCACATCAGACGAGACCGACCGACTTCGCGATCTGTTGTTCGTGCACGATCGGATTCAGGACGCCCAGAGTACGTCTTCCACTCCGAGAACCGTCCTGCGAGCTGCAGTCAACTTGATCATTCCGACCATCACGGCCCTCCTGGCGATCTTCGCCGACGTGTATGCAGAACG
>CBDTXZ010000121.1:0-9318 GCA_965364515.1 uncultured bacterium | reverse complement strand
ACACCTGTCCGGTGACGAGGGCCTGGTCGAGGCGTTCCGGTCGGGCCAGGACATCCACACCGCCACTTCGGCCAGGGTGTTCGGCGTCGAGCCGGAGCTGGTGAGCCCCGAGATGCGGCGCCGTGCGAAGGTCATCAACTTCGGGCTGCTGTACGGGATGGAGGCGTTCGGGCTCGCCCAGCGACTCGACATCAGCCGAGACGAGGCAGCCGAGCACATGGACGCCTACTTCAGCCAGTTCCCCGACGTCAAGGAGTTCATGGACGGCATGGTGACCCAGGCCCGCCGGAACGGATACACGTCGACCCTGTTCGGACGCCGGAGGTACTTGCCGGAGCTGAAGTCCGACAACTGGCGGATCAGGCAGATGGGGGAGCGTATGGCCTTGAATGCACCGGTTCAGGGCACGGCCGCCGACGTGATCAAGAAGGCCATGATCGAACTCGAGTCCGAGTTGATCACGGCCGGGATGGACACCCAGATGCTGCTCCAGATCCACGACGAGCTCATTCTCGAGTCACCGGAGGAGGAGATCGAAGATGCGATCTCGCTCACTCGGTCGGTGATGGAGCACGTCGTGGATCTGGTGGTCCCGCTCACGGTCGACATCAACACGGGGCGGAACCTGGCAGAGGTGAAGGGCTGAACGGTTGCCGTCAGATCGGGAGGACCCTCCACATCAGGGCCCAGCCGGTCAACGCCAGGCCTGCCAGCGAGATGGCGAGCGCCGAGCCCAGCACCCGGTGAGAGAGCCGGTCTCGTTGTGACAGCGCACTGATGGTGCCGAGCACCGACGCCGCCCCCAGCCCGAGTGCTGCGACCTGGGCGAGGCGAATGTCCGTCGGCAGTCCGGTGAACAGCTCCATCACCTCGACGGTTGAGAGCCCGAATCCGAGCAGGCCGATGAACGTGAGTGCCAGAGACGTGGTTCCGAGCATGAGCATCCGCATCCGGGCGGATGCAGGTCGCATGCCGATGGCCAGTCCGAGCACCATCACCAGCAGTGCTCCACCGAGGAGGGCTGCATTCGGCATCATGGTCTCCCACCAGGCTGCCTGGCGGTAGCCGCCCGTCCCACCGGTCGTCGCATAGGTCACCCCGTCAGGGCCCTCCAGGAAGCGGATCGCTCCGTTGGTCCCGAGATAGGTACCGCCGCCTTCGCCGGAGTACGGTCGGCCATTGAAGGTGATCCCTGAGGTGGTGGTTTCCAGCCTCCATTGGTTCACCAGCGCTTCGAGGCGCAGGGGGCTCGAGGTGTCGACTCTGGTTGACACGTAGATCCCGTTGGAGGGAGCCGTGGGGACGGCTTGGCCGTCGAGGTGGCTCGTGACGTCCATCGAGTCCGACGTCGGGTAGAAGCGCTCGACGATCTCGCGGTGCAGCTCTCGTGCGAATGCGTTCTGCTCCGACGGGTCGCCCGTTCCGATCATCGCTGCGGCGTTGATGGCAGTGAAGATGCCGACGCCCTCGTCGGGCAGGATCACCATTCGGTTGGTGGTGCCCATGCCGTTCCCTTCGTGGTAGAGAACGGTTCGCTCGCCATAGCGCCACTCCGTCAATCCGGTGGTGAAACCTCTCAATCCGGGCGCCGGACCCGCCGGCTCCATCAGGCCACTGATCGTGGACGGCGCCAGAGGGCTGGAGTCGGAGACCAGCGCACGCATGAATCGGCCGATGTCTTCGGCGGTGGCGGTCAGCCCGGCCCCGGGCACCAGTTGGGCGGCGTCGAGGGCGAACGATTCGAAGCCGCTGTCGGTCCATCTGTGACCGGTGGCGACGTCGGGCCGTGGGGGCTGTGCGAAGGTGGCGTCGTTCATGCCGAGTGGATCGAAGACGACCCGCCTTGCGAGGTCCCCGAACGACTCTTCGGTGGCGCCGGCGAGCGCGGCGCCGGCCACGGTGTACCCAACACTCGTGTAACTGGCGACGACGTCGTTGGGGATCGAGCGCGTCGGGATTTCAGAGATCCACTCGTCGAGATCGGTCGCATCGGCAGGGTCGGCGTGGTGGCTTCCGACGATGGCGTCTGGGTAGCCGCCCCGATGCTGGAGGAGCTGGCGGATCGTGCTGGCCGGTCCGTATGCATCGCTCAGGTCGACGTCGAGATACCGGTCGGCGGGCGCGTCGAGGTCGATGACGCCTGCGGATTCGAGTTCCAACGCGATGGTCGCCGTGATCGGCTTGGAGATCGATCCGAGCCGCAGCGGCGTAGCCGGCGTCATCGGTCGCTCCGTCTCGAAATCGGCGGTGCCGAATGCAAGGGTCGTGGTTTCTCGGCCGTCTGTGTGGACGAAGACCATCCCGGGCACTCTCGCCTCCGACATGTGCGCTTCGACATATGTTCGGACGAACTCGTCGATGGACGGTTCTCCGGCCGACGCCATTGGTGCGGGGAGCATGAGGAAGGTGCCGAGTATTGCGACTGTTCTCTTGATCCAGGTGTTCATGTCACGCCTCCGTGATCGGTTCCAATGCCAAGGTGCCCGAAGGTGGGCGCCGCCACATCCGGGCGTGCACTGGATTCGAATGGGGGCTGGCCCTGAGGCGCGACGGGAGCCTGCGGGCCAGAATGTGTTCATGGCCGGCCGGACCTCGACTCGACTCGCACCGATCGCTTCAGGAGCAGTTGTCGGCCTGATTGGGCTCGCCACGGCGATCGCCGCAGCGAACTCTCCGCTCCCCAGAGCACCCCAGGGACTGGTTGTTGCTGCAGATCTGGCGGTTGGCTGGACGTTCGCCCTGGTCGGTGCGGTGTTGTGGCTCCGCTACGCATCGAGCCGCATCGGAGCGCTCACCGTTCTCGTCGGTCTCGCATCGTTTCTGGCCGACATCCGCTGGTTCGGAACGGATCTCGCGTGGACGGCCGGATCGGTCCTGATGGACGCCCACCTCATCGCGCTCGCGTGGGTGCTCCTGGCATTCCCGACCGGCCGGCTGGCTGCTCGGGAGGCCAAGATGGTGTCCGGGATAGCGGGCTACTTCTTCGTGTTGGCGATCGCGGGGCACTTGTTCGAGGATCCGCTCCCCGGCTGCGCCGTCTGTCCCGACAATCTCTTGCTCATTCGCTCGGATCCTCAGCTGTCCGATCTGATCTGGGGTGTGGGCCAGGTGATCAACCTGGTTCTGGTCGGGGTGCTCGTGTGGCTCGTCGTCTCGAAGTGGCGAGCTGCCAGCCCGGTGGCTCGTCGGGCGCTCGCCCCGGTGATGTGGGCGTTGTGGCCGATCGGGGCTGCGCTCGGTGCGGCGTTTCTGGAGCAGCTCGTCGGGTTCGGAACCGCAGGTGCGACGGCGGTTCTGGTTGCAGAGCGGCTCGCCCTGGTGGTGTTCCCGATCGGTCTGCTGTTCGGCATGCTTCGCACGCGTCTGGATCGGGCCCGAATCGGTGACCTCGCCCTTCGGGTGGGGGAGGTGCTCGGCTCCGTGGAGCTCGAGACCACGATCGGCGAGGCGCTCGGTGACCCATCGGCCAGACTCGGTTTCTGGGGATCGGACGGTGTCGGCTTGATCGACGTACGGGGAAGACGGCTGCGGGTCGATGGAGATCTCCGCACGATCTCGATTCCATCTGCGGACGGCGAGGAGATCGGCATGATCCTGTGCGACCCGGCCGTCGATGACGGACTCGGCGAGGCCGTGGCGGCCACGGCATCACTTGCGCTGCGGAACGAGAGCCTCAGAGCCGAGCTTCGTCGGAAGCTGCTCGAGGTGGAGGAGTCCCGTGGACGGATTGCCGAAGCGGCGGTGACCGAGCGGCGAAAGATCGAGCGTGATCTTCACGACGGCGCCCAACAGTCACTGTTGGCCTTGGGAGCGTCGCTCGGGTCGATCCGCGGTCGGGTCGACGGTTCGGCCGCCGCGATGCTGGATGAAGCCATCGGGGACCTGCGCTCGATCGTCGAGGAACTGAGAGAGCTGGCGAGAGGGGTGCATCCTGCGATCCTCACCGAGCGCGGCCTCGCCCCGGCACTGGAGACGCTGGCCGAGCGTGCCCCGCTTCCGGTCTCTGTGCGGGTCACCGGGCCGAGGTGTCGGCCGGCTTCGGAAGCGGCGGTCTATTTCCTGGTCGCAGAGGCGATCACCAACGCATCACGGCACGCCGACGCCACGGCGGTGGACGTCTCGGTGGAGGTGGCCGACGGCTGGATGCGGGTGAACGTGTCCGACGACGGTCGAGGGGGAGCCGACCCTGTGGCAGGGAGCGGAATCGCGGGTTTGCAGGACCGTCTGGCGGCACTCGGCGGCAGCCTCACGCTGAACAGTCCGGCGGGCGGGGGCACGGTTCTGTTGGGGGCGATCCCGTGCGAGTGATGATCGCCGACGACTCGGTGCTGTTCCGCAAAGGACTCGTCCGGTTGCTGGAGGACGGTGGAATCGAGGTGGTTGCAGACGTGGGCAACGCAGCCGATCTGATGTCTCGGGTGGCGGTCGACCAGCCCGACGTGGCGGTCGTGGACATCCGGATGCCGCCCTCGCACACCACCGAGGGGATCGAGGCGGCGATCGAGTTGCGTCGCCGACATCCGGGCGTTGCAGTTCTCGTTCTCTCCCAATACGTCGAGACCGAGTATGCGGTCGAGCTCCTCGAGGACATCGACGGCAGCGTCGGGTACCTGTTGAAGGATCGCGTGACCGATCCGGGAGAGCTGGCAGCCGCGATTGGTCGCGTTGCGGCCGGGGAGACCGTGGTGGACTCCGAGGTCGTGAGCCGGCTGCTGGGACGCCGCCGCCGCACTTCGCCGCTGGACGATCTGACCGACCGTGAACGCGACGTCTTGGCGGCGATGGCGGAAGGCCGGTCGAATCAGGGCATCGCCGACGCCCTCTTCATGAGCCCCAAGACCGTTGAGACGCACACGAGCGCCATCTTCCGCAAGCTGGACCTCCGCTCGGACGACGACGCCGGGCATCGCAGGGTCTTGGCGGTCGTCACGTGGCTCCGCAATCAGTGAGTGCGTATCGACAATCAGCCGGTGACTGTGGTTGGCGTCCAGATCCGGGGCCGGCATCTCGAGGCCCGTGGCTCCCACGAAGCGCACACGACCATCAGCGAAGAGCCGACAGCCTGGTGCCAACATTCGGAGCAGAGCCGCTGCCATTGCGCGCATGGGGAGTTGCCTGGTACTCTCCCGGTTGCCCCCTGACTCTGCGTCTTTGGCGCGGTGATGGGGAGACTTTCTTGGAGGAAATAGAAACCTACTTATGGCAGACAACGAGACCGCGCCCGAAGCCGAGGACACGACGTCCGAGGCCGTAGAGGCCGAAACCCCCAAGGATCAGGCTGCAGAAGCGGCCGATCCCACCCCCGAGGCCCCGGCCTCGGAGACCCCCGCCGAGGCTCCTGCAGACGATGCAGGCGAGGCCGCCGCAGATGATGCGGACGACGCTCCTACGGCAGACGCAGGCGACACTCCGGCACCGGAGGCTTCGACCGAAGCTGCCGACGAGGAGCCGAAGGTCGAGGTGCAGATCTCGAGCAACGAGCCGTTGCCGACCGATGGCCCCGCCGCCATCGTCGCTCCCGATCTGAGCGACCTCCCCGACGACATCGAGGACGACTTCGAGGCAGCCATCGCCGCCACCGTCATCGAGTTCAAAGAGGGCGACATCGTCGAAGGCACCGTGGTCGGGGTCGACCAGGACGGTGCGATGGTCGACATCGGGTACAAGTCCGAGGGTCTGATCCCTGCCGAAGAACTGTCGATTCGCAAGAACGTCGACCCGAAGACGGTGGTGTCGATCGGGGAGCGCGTCGAAGCACTCGTTCTCAACAAGGAAGACGACGAAGGTCGTCTGATCATGTCGAAGAAGCGCGCCCAGTACGAGCGCGCGTGGGGCCGGATCCAGCGGATCACCGACTCGGGTGAGACCGTCAGGGGCACGGTCATCGAAGTGGTCAAGGGTGGCCTGATCGTCGACATCGGGCTGCGCGGATTCCTCCCCGCCTCGCTCGTCGATCTACGCCGCGTTCGTGATCTCGATCCGTTCATCGGTGAGGAGATCGAGGCGAAGGTCATCGAACTGGACCGCAACCGCAACAACGTGGTCCTCTCCCGTCGGGCCTATCTCGAAGAAGAGCAGGCCGAGCAACGCCAGGCCTTCCTCGACGACCTCGCCGAAGGTGAGGTGCGCGAGGGCGTCGTCTCATCGGTGGTCAACTTCGGTGCGTTCGTCGATCTCGGCGGCATGGACGGGCTCGTCCACGTCTCCGAGCTCTCCTGGCAGCACGTCAATCACCCGTCCGAAGTGGTGAAGGTCGGCGACAAGGTCACCATCAAGGTGCTCGAAGTCGATCTCGACCGCGAACGGATCTCCCTTTCGATCCGCCAGACACTGAAGGATCCGTGGGAGGTCTTCTCGGCCGAGCACGAGGTCGGTTCCGTGGTTCAGGGCAAGGTCATCAAGACCGTTCCGTTCGGTGCATTCGTCTCCGTTGCGGACGGGGTCGAGGGCCTGGTCCACGTCTCGGAGATCGCCGTGCATCGTGTCGAGTCGCCCGAGTTGGAACTCTCGATCGGTCAGACCGTCGAGGCCAAGATCACCGAACTGGACGACGAGCGTCGTCGAGTCAGCCTCTCCATCAAGCAGGCACTGCCTGACTGGAAGGAGCGCGAGGCTGCCATGAACGCTCCTCGGAACAAGCGGCCGCAGCGTCGTGAGTTCGAGCGTGAGTTCGGACCGGCCGAAGAAGAGCGGCCGCCGGTTGCGGTGGACGCTTCGCTCGAGGCCATTCTCCAGGAACTCAAGGAGCGCGGCATCGGCCGCCGGTGAGTCCTTGACCCGGACGACCGGATCGGTAGGCTCGGGTCGATTTCTTGCTTAAGTCGGTGGGTTGGACCGTCGACAACATGTCGACGGTCCAACTTATCCGCATCTTTCAGGTGTGGACAGGGCGAGACCTACAAACGAAAAAAGGAAGAGGGGACCGGAACCGCGTCAGGGGACTCGCCTCACCGGCGAGGGTGGTGACATCGTTCTAGGTCGAGAACAGTTCATATTTGAGGAGCTTTGATGGGTAGAAGAGCAATCGTGCTGGTGATCGCGCTGGCGTTGGCCGGTATCGCCGCTTTCGCCATCTTCCAGTATCTCCAGGGAATCGAGTCCGAGATCGAGGCAGGTCAGGAGCAGGTGCCGGTGTTCCGTGCCTTGCAGCCGATCGCCGAGGGGACCGAGGGCTCCTTCATCCTCCAAGGTGTCGGCACGCTGTACGAGGAGGACACCGAGCAGCGGGAGGATCTCCCTGCCGACGCCATCACGACTCCGAACGAGCTCAACGACGTCCTGTCCGGACGCGTGGCCGCCGGCCCGATCTCGGGGAACGGCATCCTGACCCGCGCACAGTGGGTGGAGCTGTCGGTCGAGATCACACCGCTGGCCGAGCTGATCGAGCCCGGATTCCAGGCGATCACGATCTCCCCGGGGAACATCCAGGGCGTGAACGGCTTCGTCGAGGCCGGCGACCTCATCAATGCCATCATCTCCCTCGACATCGAGTTCAACCTGACCGCCCTCGGCCAGGAGTCGGACTTCGGCATCCCCGTCGAGGACACCGGCGACGAGGGCACTGCCGAAGAGGACCAGGTGGAGACGGTCACCTACACCCGCTACGTGCTGCAGGGCCTCCGTGTGCTGGCGGTCGGGAGCGACGTGCGCCCTGATCCCGATGCCGACCCGACGGTCGAAGTCGACGATGCGGCGGCGCAGAACGCCCAGGTGCAGAGCGCCGAGGGCGAGGGCGCCGTGGCGAACAGCACGGTGTTCACGCTGGAGGTCGATCACGAGACCGCCGAGCGCCTGGTCTTCGCCCAGAACGCAGGGTCGCTGTACTACACGCTGAACCCGAAGGATGCATTCGAAGAAGTTCTGACTCGAGGGGTTACCATTGAGAATCTCTTCGAGGGAGACCTCGTCGAAGACATCTTCGGCAACTAGGAACTGAGATTTGGTGTCACTGACCGAGGAAAACCTGCTCGTCATCGACGATGACGATGAATTCATCGCAGAGGCCAAGCGCTTGTTCGATGGCGGTCTGCCGACTGCTCGCACGATCGCAGAGGCGGTGCAGGCGATCAACGCCGGCAATCTCCGCATGGTCATCCTCGGCCCCAGCTACGCCAGGGAGGCCGCGCTGGAATCGGTGCGTTCCCTCCGACACTCGGATCCGTCGTTGATCACGCTGATCGTGGCGCCCGAGGTGACCGCAAACCTCCTGCGTGCCGCGATGCGCGCCGGGGTGTCGGATGTCATCGAGGCGCCGCTCTCGGAGGAGAAGATCGAGGCGGCGATCAACCAGTTCTCGAGCGACGTGATGGCGCGCCCGGTCGGGACCCCCGCACCGGTCGACACCTCCCGGGGTCAGATCGTCACGGTCATGTCTGCGAAGGGTGGCAGCGGCAAGACGGTCACGGCCACCAACCTGGCCGTGCTGTTGTCACGGCTGCCCGACACTTCCGTCTGCCTCGTCGATGCCGACCTGCAGTTCGGTGACGTCTGTCTCGTGCTGCAGCTCGAACCGAAGTTCACGGTCGTCAATGCCGCCGCCGAGCTGCACCGCCTCGATTCGCAGCTGATCAACTCGATCCTCACCGAGCATCCCAGTGGGTTGAAGGTCCTGGCCGCTCCGCTCGAGCCGGCGTTCGCCGACGACATCACAACGGCAGGTTTGCTGCAGATCCTCGAGCTGTTGAGCACGATGTTCGACTGGGTCGTCGTGGACACCGCCTCGCTGCTCGACGAACTGTTGCTTTCTCTGCTCGAGAAGTCGGATCAGATCGCCATGGTCGTCGACATGGACCTGCCGTCGGTGAAGAACGCCAAGCTGGCGCTGGAGACGCTGCGCCTGCTCAAGTTCCCGACCGGCAAGGTGAAGCTGATCCTGAACCGGTCCAATGCGCGGGCCCGCCTCGACGACAAAGAGATCGAGGGAGCGCTCAAGCAGCAGATCCAGGCACGCATCCCCTCAGAGGGGATTGTCGCGGCTTCCGTGAATGAGGGAAGGCCCGTCGTAGAATCGTCTCCGAAGTCGAAGGTTTCCAAGGGGTTCGAAGAAGTGCTCGAATTGGTCACAGGGAAGACCGTCGAAGCTTCCTCTTCAGGTGGCGGGTTCTTCCGCCGAAGCTGAAGACAACACAGATTCGTATAGGGGATAGAGAGGTCTCAGACCATGGCATCACTTTCCGAGAGGGTCGCAGCCGCGAAGACCACAGAGTCCGCGTCTTTCACGGGCGCTCGATCCGAGGCCGTTCAGGAGCTCAGGGGACGCCTCCACTTCAAGGTCGTCGAGGAACTCGGTCCGACGCTCTACGACCGCCAGATGTCCGA
>CBDTXZ010000120.1:0-9347 GCA_965364515.1 uncultured bacterium | reverse complement strand
CTGCGATCAACTCCATGGCGCGGGTGATCTTCTTCGTGCCTTCGACGCTCTTGATTCGTCGACGTGTCTCCCGGAGATCAGCTGAAGCCATCTACTCGACTCACTCCGACTTGTCGCGGGCCAGGAACGTCTCGGTGAAGCCCTTGATGGCCTCGACGAGCCGTTCTTCGTCGGTGATCTGACCGGTCTCTCGGATGTCGGCGAGAACGCCCGAGTAACGAGTCCGCACGTGGTCGCGGAGGTCACGTTCAAATCGCCTGACGTGGTCCACTTCGACCTTGTCCATGAACCCTTCGGTCACCGCATAGATGACCAGGACCTGTTCCTCCACTGGCATCGGCTGGTACTGGGGCTGTTTCAGCACCTCGACCACTCGCCGACCTCGTTCCAGCTGGGCGAGAGAGGCCGAGTCGAGATCGGAGCCGAACTCGGCGAACGCCGCCAGATCGCGATACTGAGCGAGGTTGAGTCGGAGCGGGCCGGCGATCTTCTTCATCGCCTTGATCTGCGCGTCGCCTCCGACTCGGGAGACGGAGGTTCCGGCGTTCACAGCCGGCCGCACACCCTGATAGAACAGGTCGGCCTCGAGGAAGACCTGCCCGTCTGTGATGGAGATCACATTGGTCGGGATGTAGGCCGAGATGTCGCTGGCCTTCGTCTCGATGATGGGAAGTCCGGTCAACGAGCCGGCTCCGAGCTCATCCGACATCTTGGCGCAGCGCTCCAGCAGGCGACTGTGGAGATAGAAGACGTCACCGGGGTATGCCTCGCGCCCGGGTGGGCGTCGCAGCAGAAGGGAGATCTCGCGGTAGGCGACCGCCTGCTTGGAGAGATCGTCGAACATCACCAGGGCATGCTCACCCTTGTACATCCAGAACTGGCCGATCGCCGAACCGGCATACGGCGCATACATTTGGAGAGCCGGGGAGACCGAGGCCGGGGCCGAGACGATCACCGTGTAGTCCATGGCTCCGTGCTGTTCGAGCACATCGGCCACCTCGGCGACCGTGGACGCCTTCTGGCCGATGGCCACGTAGACGCACTTCACTTCCTGATCGGTGCCTTGATACTGCTTCTGATTGAGGATCGTGTCGACGAGCAGAGCGGTCTTTCCGGTCTGACGGTCGCCGATGATCAGCTGACGCTGGCCGCGGCCGATCGGTGTCATCGAGTCGATCGCCTTGATGCCGGTCTGGAGAGGTTCGTGCACGGGCTGGCGCTGCACCACGGAGGGGGCCTGAGTCTCGAGCAGACGACGCTCGGAGGTGTTGATCGGCCCTTTGCCGTCGATCGGGTTGCCGAGCGTGTCGACGACCCGACCGAGAAGCGCATCGCCGACCGGGACCGACAGGAGGTTGCCGGTCTGCTTGACCGGATCGCCTTCCTGGATGTGGCTGGCCTCACCCATGACGACGACGCCGAGGTCGTCCTCATCGATGTTCAGGGTGACGCCCAGGAGCCCGCCGGGGAACTCCAGCAGCTCCGACGCCATCACCGACGGCAACCCTTCGACGCGCGCGACTCCGTCGGCGATCGAGGTGACGTACCCGACGGTCTCTTCTTTGGTCTTCGGGCTCCAGCCTTCGAGATTCTTTCGAAGTGCCTCAGTGATGTCTGAAGCGGAGATCGTGAGTTCTGCCATGGTTCTGGTTCTCTCCTACTGGTTCCGAAGTGCTTGACGCAGCGTGTCGAGTTGGCTCCGAACAGACCCGTCGATGACGGTGTCACCGACCCGGGCCACGATGCCGCCCATGATGGAGGGGTCGACCACCGTGCGGACCTCTACTGCGGTACCGGTCTGCTTCTCCAGCGCTGCTGCAAGCCGCTGGACGGTTGCGTCGTCGAGTTGGATGGCGCTGCGCACTTCGGCGAGCTTCTTGCCCACCGAGGCAGCAGATCGCTCGGAGAGCGACCTGGCGATTTCCGCGAGCTCTCCGATGCGGTTCAGACCGGCGATCATGCCGATCGCGATCATGGTCGTTCGCGATGCCCGACCTCCGACGATGTCGTCGATCACTGCCCGCTTGCGCTCCATCGGCAGTGCAGGGTCGGTGAGTGTCGACCTGAGGTCGGCCGAGCCATCGATGGCGCCAGCGATCGATGCGAGCTCGGTCTCGACTCTGGCGAGGTCACCTTCGGCCTTGCCCAGCTCGTAGATCGCCGCTGCGTATCCTGCGGTGCGTTCGGCCAACTCAGCTCTCCAGTTCGGCGATGTACCGATCGACGAGGCTTCGCTGAGCCTCGCGATCGAGGCTTCCGCCGACGACGCGCTCGGCGAGGTCGATGCTCAGGTTGGCCACATCGGCTCTCACGTCGCTCAGGAGCTGGGCGCGTTCTGCCTCTGCGTCCTGTCGTGCACGGGCAACGATCTGGTCGGCTTCCGCCTGCGCCTTCGCAACCAGGTCCGCCCGGATCTGCTCGGCCTCTGCCCGCGCCTCTTCGAGGATCTCGTTCTCGCGGGCCTTGGCCTCGGCGATCTGCGTGCGGTATTCGGCGAGCAGTTCATCGGCTTCGGCCTTCGTCTTCTCGGCCTCCTGGAGTTGTCCGCCGATCGCACGCTGCCGCTCATCGAGCGACTTGTTGATTGCAGGGACGGCCCAGCGCCAGATGAAGAAGAAGACGATTCCGAACGCGATGATTCCCGCGATCAGCTCTGGGGTAGCCGGCAGAAGGAGTTCTGCCCCTCCCCCTTCGCTTTCTTCTGCTGCGAGGATCACGTTCAGCATCGCGATCAACCGAGGAAGAAGAGCACGAAGCCGATGAGCGCCAGTGCCTCAGTGAAAGCGATACCGAGGAACATGGTGGTACGAACCATGCCGGCCGCCTCGGGCTGGCGGGCCATTGCCTGAACCGCGTTGCCCGCGACCAGGCCGATTCCGATGCCCGGGCCGATCGCTGCGAGTCCATACCCGACAACGTTGAGGCTACCGGTGATGCCGCTCTCGACTGCCTCCTGGGCAAGCACCTGAGCAACGGCGAGTACTCCAAGTACTACGTCCATCTGTGTCTGTTTCCTTTCTCCTGGTTCTCAGGGATTCTCTGATTCAGTGGGCGGGGTGGATCGACGATTCGATGTAGACCGCCGACAACAGCGTGAAGATGTACGCCTGAAGGATTGCCACGAGCAGCTCGAAGACCCAGATTCCGAGGCCGAGGCCGAACCATGCGAATCCGGCGAAGCCCTTGAGACCGATCTCGCCGTAGTTGGTGACGAGGTTGGAGATGAAGATCCACCCCGTGACGAGCAGCAGTGAGAGCATGACATGACCGGCGACGAGGTTGGCGAACAACCGGACTGCGAGTGAGAAGGGTCGAACGAGGATCGTCGAGACGAACTCGATGACGCCCACGAGCGGTTTCAGCCCGGTGGGGACCCCCGGCGGCCAGAGCAGCTCACCGAAGTACTTCATCCCCTGTTTGCGAATGCCGACGAAGAGGAAGATCACCCAGGTGACCAGTGCCAGGAACAGCGGTATCGCCATGCGAGAGGTGATCGGGAAGTTGATCAGCGGCGTGATCTCGAAGAGATTCCCCACGAGGATGAAGAGGAAGATCGAGAGGAGGTACGGGAAGTACTTCAGGCCGTCCGGACCGATGATCCCGACGGCGATGTCGTTGCGAACAACGCCGACGAGGGACTCGATCGAAGCTTGAAACTTGGACGGGACGAGACTGGGCCGTCGGAATGCGAAATAGAGCAGGCCAACGACGATTGCGGCAGCGAGGAAGATGAGAAAGACGGTCCTGTTGACCTGGCCAACGATGTCTGGAAAGACGAAGAGCTCGGCGACGTCGCCGGGGACGCACACCGGTTCGTTGACGAAGTCGCATTCCTCGAGTGCGAGAATCAACTGGTCCAATCCAAATCCCTTTCTCTCCCGCGTGCAACCGCCACGGACTCAAGTATGAGCGACACGATATAGGCAAGCACCGCCGAAATCCCAAACGCCACCCGATCGATCTCGAAGAACTGCACGATGAGCAGCATCGTGGCCACGACGAGACCGAGCCGTAGGAAAAACCCGAACAGGGCCACCGCGTGATACATCGAAAGCGAGATCTTCAGGGCGACTGAGAGCATGATTCCGGCGATGAGAAAGTTCACGCCGACGACGGTTACTCCGATCGTCGCCCCGATCGCTCCATCCCATCCGCCGAGGAGGCCGAAGATGGCGATCAGGACGGGGCCGACCCACACGAGCCGTGCCGCAGTGTGCCTGGCGATCACCGTTTCGACCGGCGTCGAGCCGAGCTGAGGTTCCGAAGTCACCGGAGTGCCGTTCATTCGAGCATTCGCTTCGAGTAGTGCCAGACCCGTAACGAGCCCGAGTAGGTGCCGAGCAGAATCCCGATGATCACGAGCCAAGGGTCGGTGCCGAGCCATTGATCGGCGAAGTACCCCAGCAGCGTGCCTGAGAGGATCGAACCGAAGAACGAGCCTCCCTCGACCCAGCCGACGGATATGGCTGATCGGACCTGCTCGTGTGGACTGTCGTCGTTCATCGTGGCGTTGGTCTTCGGTGTGGGGGCCCGGTGCCCGAAACCATAGCCAGGACGCGCCCGGCGTGCCCAACCAGGAGCGCTCCACGTTTCACGTTTCACGTTTCATGTTCCGCAGAAGGCGACCGGGCAGTCTCACGCCGGGGATCGGCCCGCCCCGGCGATCGATCAGGACAGGTGACCGGCGAATTCGGCCGGGTAGGGCTGGAACTTGGCGGCCAGCACACTGATCTCGCCGGCGAGTTTGGACAGGGCGTCCTCGTCGCCGTGGGCGCGCAACGCAGCCACGATGAGCCTCGCGGTTTCTGTCGCCTCGTCCTCGGTCATTCCCTGGGTCGTCATCGCCGGGGTGCCGATCCGCAGACCGCTCGTGATGAACGGCTTCCGAGGGTCGTTCGGGATCGAGTTGAAGTTGAGTGTGATTCCGATCCGATCGAGCATCTTGGCTGCGTCTCGGCCGGAGAGATCCTCGTCGACGGAGCGGAGGTCGATCAGGAAGAGATGGTTGTCGGTGCCCCCCGAGACGATGCGGACTCCCGATTCGATCATGTGATCTGCCATGGCTCTCGCGTTGGCCACGATCTGATCGGTGTACTCGGAGAAGTCGGCCTGGGAAGCCTCGTGAAATGCGACCGCCTTCGCTGCGACCTGGTTCTCGATCGGTCCACCCTGTCCGCCAGGGAAGATCGCCTTGTCGATCACCTTGGCGTATTCCTCAGATGACAGGATCATCCCGCCACGTGGCCCTCGGAGCGCTTTGTGCGTGGTTGCCGTGACGATGTCTGCGTACGGGACCGGATTCGGGACCGAGCGACCCGCGACGAGTCCGATGAAGTGGGCGGCGTCGACGAGCAGCACTGCACCGATCTCGTCGGCGATGGATCGAAATGCCTCGTAGTCGAGATGACGCGAGTACGCCGAGTAGCCGGCGAGCACCACCTTGGGTCGGTGCTCGAGTGCCAGCGCTCGCACCTGATCCATGTCGATCCGCTCGGACTCGGGGTCCAGCCCGTACGCAACGATGTTGTAGTACTGGCCGCTGAAGTTGACCGGAGATCCATGCGTGAGGTGACCACCCTGATCGAGCCTCATGCCGAGAATCGTGTCTCCGGGGTCCATCAGCGACAGATACACACCCATGTTCGCCTGCGAGCCGGAATGCGGCTGGACGTTGGCGTGGGCGGCGCCGAAGAGGGTCTTCGCTCGTTCGATCGCGAGCGTCTCCATCTCGTCCACGACGTCGCATCCCTCGTAGTAACGCTTTCCGGGATACCCCTCGGCGTATTTGTTGGTGAAGACCGAACTCGACGCGGCCATCACCGCAGGAGACGCGAAGTTCTCGGAGGCGATCAGATGGATGTGACTGTTCTGCCGGGCAAGGTCGCGGGAGATGAGGGACTCGATCTCCGGATCGACCTCACCCAGCGATTTCATGGAGATCATGGCCGTGAGCGTAGCGAGCCGGCCTTGGACGTCACTTGCCTGACGTTCGAAGCCGACGGCTTCCTGCCCCGGCTGTCCGCCCTTCCCGTCAGGAGCCCTGGGGCAATGACATCGACCGCCCCGACGGGGCGGTCGATGTGGCAGCTGATCGCTGAAAGCCGACAGCCGGGAGCTGCCGACGAAATCGGCTCAGGTGATCTTGAGACCGGTGTCCGGATCGAAGAAATGCATCTTCGTCGTGTCGACCACCAAGGTCGCCTTCGACGACGGCTTCGGCGTGAGGTCCGGGTCGACCCGAGCCGTGAACTTGGTCGTGTCGCCTAGTGAATCGACGTCTGAGCCTTCGTCTTCCAAGAGCTCACGCAGCGCAGGAGTGAGCACCGGCGGTGATGGGAGCTCGAAGTGGATGAAGGCCTCGGAGCCGAGTTGCTCGACGAGACCGACCTCGACGTCGATCGTGCGGTCCTGGACGATCATGTCCGAGCTCGCCGCCTCCTTCACCTCGAAGCCCTCTGGACGGAGGCCGATGACGATCTCCTTGCCCTTGAAGTCCGCGAGGCTCTGCCGTTCGGCGAGACGCGACTTGTCGATCTCCACTCGCTGACCCGCAAAGGTTGCGAACACCTGGTCGCCCTCTCCTTCGACGACGCCGTAGACGAAGTTCATCGAAGGCGAGCCGATGAAGCCGGCAACGAACAGGTTGGCGGGATCGTCGTAGAGCACGCGAGGGGAGGCGATCTGCTGGAGGTTGGTGATCTCCTTGCCGCCGATTGCGCGCAACACGGCGACGCGATCGCCCATCGTCATGGCTTCGACCTGGTCGTGCGTGACGTAGAGCGTCGTGGTCTGCAGGCGAGAGTGCAGCAATCCGAGCTCGGAGCGCATCTGAACACGGAGCTTGGCGTCGAGGTTCGACAGTGGCTCGTCCATCAGGAACGCCGAGGGCTCGCGAACGATCGCTCGACCCATGGCGACACGCTGACGCTGTCCACCTGACAGCGCCTTCGGCTTGCGATCGAGCAGCTCGGTGATTTCGAGGGTTCGAGCCGCATCTTCGACACGACGCTGGATCTCGTCCTTGTCCATCTTCCGCAGTTTCAGTCCGAACGCCATGTTGTCGAACACGGACATGTGCGGATACAGCGCGTAGTTCTGGAACACCATCGCGATGTCCCGGTCCTTGGGTGAGACATCGTTGACGATCCGGTCACCGATGGAGAGCGAACCCTCGGTGACCTCTTCGAGACCCGCAACCATTCGAAGAAGTGTGGACTTGCCGCATCCGGAAGGGCCGACCAGCACTACGAACTCGCCGTCCTCGATGTGGATGTTCACGTCGTATATCGCGCGAGTGCCGCCCGGATATACCTTTCCAATGTTGCCGAACGTAATCGAGGCCACGTGAATCCTCCCGGAAAGTCGCTCTGTGGGCTTAACTGAACTTACCATGCGAGTTTCGCGGGGGTAAGCCAGACAGGAGAAGATTGTGACACGAACGATCGTCATGACGGGAGGCACCGGAGGCCTCGGCACTGCGCTTGCTCGCCGCCTCATCTCCCAGGACGTCCGACTCGCTGTCACGTACCTGCTTCCGAACGAGGCGACGGAGTTCGAAGAGGAAATCGACCTCGGTGAGGAGCGTCTCATCCTCCGTCGCGTCGACGCCGCCAATGCCAACGCCGTGAACGACTTCATCTCCGACGTCCACGAGCAGTGGGGGCCCGTCCACGGCTTGGCGGCGTTGGTGGGCGGCTGGGCCGGCGGTCGAGATGTCGAGGAGACCGACGATGTTCGCCTCGAGCGCATGCTCGACCTCAACCTGCGGTCGGCGTTCTACACCGTCCGGGCCGCCCTCCCCTACCTCAAGAAGGCCGAGTTCGGTCGCATCGTGCTTGTCGGCAGTCGCTCTGCGATCGACAATCCACCAGGTCAGGCCGCCTTCAACATGGCCAAGGCAGCCGTGATGGCGTTGGGCCGGTCCGTTGCATCCGAGCTCGAATCCACAGAGGTGACCGCAAGCGTGCTCCTCCCCTCGGTGATCGACACCCCGGCAACGCGAGCGACGCTCCCGTACGCCGACTACGTGAATTGGCCCACTCCCGACGAGATCGCCGGGGTCGCAGACTTCCTGCTCACCCAAGAGGCGGGCGTGATGAACGGCGCCATGGTCCCGGTGTTCGGCAAGGCGTAGAGCCGCCGGTCGACCCATCGTTCCCGTCTCGAAGCCTGGCGTAGTCGATCACTGCGTAGGAGATGTTCGTGACTTCGACCCGTGATCTGGACTCTGCATCGATCCGCGTGAACGTTTCTCGCCGACGCCTCGACGAACGTGAGCGGGCACTGCTGAAGCCCGACCTGGGGCGCAGAGGCATCACACCGGCGATGCTCGACATCCTCCCGCCGGCCGGCCGCCATTTCCAGCTGCTCCGAGCGATCGGTCCTGAAGGACAGCTCCTCGGGGCGACCAGCTTCATGAGCCTCAAGCCCTTCGTCGCGATCAAGCAACTCCTGGGTGAGGGAAACCATGTCGGATGGGACACCAGTATCTACTTCGCAGACGGAGTCGATCGCACACTCGTCGCAGCGGCTCTCCTGAGGACGATGGCGCGCCGCAGCGGGTATTACGCCATGTACTTCGGGCGTGTCGACGACGACATTCGATCAGCTCTCCGGCTTGTCCGCCACCGGCTCTTCGAGACCAACTACCGGATCGGCCAGATCGACTGTCGGCAGTTCGAGGACGTGGCAGACTTCCTGGCACTCCACAAGCGGCTGCGTCGTCATGTCCGCGATCACGCAAAGGCGAGCGGCACGGTCCAAGTGCACGAAGGCCCGGTGGGCGACGAGCTGGCCCGCCGCTTTTCTGCGCTCGTGCATGCGACCTACCGACACCATGGCGGAGCCGGCCGCTGGCTCTTCAAGGACTACGCCCACCGGACATGCAGATCCTTCTTCATGAGTTGTCGGGACGCGGTTCACATCTCCAGCTCTGAACACGGGCGGCTCACCGGCCTGCAGTCCTTCGTTCGCCACGCAGACCGGCTTGAACTGGCGGAGGGAGGGTTCGACCGCAGCCGTCACACCCACCACGCCTACGAGGCGATCATCGCCGAATCGGTCCGGTTCGCCGTCGAGCGACACATCGACTTCGTCGGCTACGGCGGCATCTGGAACGCCAGCAAGGACCGGTACACCGATCCCGCTCCGAGGCAGAAGATCTACATGCTCCAGCTCTATCCGGGAAGGCTCCAATACCGGCTGTTCGGCGATCGGCTTTCTGCGTGGGCCTTTCGCATCTACTTCGGTGGTCGATTCGCCGGAGCATCGGGGGCCATCACCCGAGTCTCGAGCCTGCCCAATCCCTGAATCGGGTGATCTTCTTCATGTTCCCCCCCTGCCTGTCG
>CBDTXZ010000119.1:0-9373 GCA_965364515.1 uncultured bacterium | reverse complement strand
CTTGCGTCCCTTGGCGGTCGCGGCGACCTTGATCAGACCCTCGGTCGTCCGCACCCCGGCCTTTCGCAACCGGGTGGCACTCTTCGGGTCGATGCCTTCGACGTCACCGATGGTCGCCATGACGTTCTCTCCTCTGCTCCGCCAGACTTTCGAAGATAGCGCACGGATCGCAACCGAAACCAGGAAGATTCAGGTGGGTTGCCACTCAGGTGCGCCGAGGCCGCAACTCTTCGACATCGGCCTGGGTGTCGATGTCACGAGGTGGAAGAGAGTCGAACCACACCTCCTCGACCCACTCGCTGTGCGCCTGCAAGAGCCGTTGCGCCCCTTCGTCGCCCTCGAGCGACATGAGTCGTGGCCAGAGCACTCGATCGAGCAGGACGGGGTTGCCCCTGGTGTATCGATACTTGGGCACGATCGCCATGGCAGGCGAACGCCGATGCTTCTCGATCAGGGCGGTGACCACATCGGCACGCACCGAGGGCTGATCACCCAAGAAGACGAGGGCGCCATCGGCTTTCGACAACTGGGTGAGGGCGTCGAGTCCCACTCGGAGCGACGAGGCGAGCCCCGACTCCCAGTCAGGATTCTGGATGATCCCGACGGGACGAGAACCGATCTCGTTGACAACTCGATCCAGGTCGGCGCCGACCACGACCCACGTCTCGTCGACCGGAAAGGCCTCGACGAGGTCGATCACATGGGAGAGCAGCGTCTTGGTTCCCCAGGGCTCGAGCTGTTTGGGCCGTCCGAGTCGACGCGAACCGCCGGCGGCGAGGATGAGAGCAGCGATCATGTGCTGTGCAGCGTAGGGCGCCCGAGCACCCGGGCGTTCAGAGGTACTGACCCTTGGTGAGCCGCTGAACCTCGCCGATCAACTCCAGCTCCGATCCGCTTCCATACCGCGACGCAGTGAGCTCGGCCAGAATCGAGACGGCGATCTCGGCCGGTGTCACTGCTCCGATGTCGACCCCGATCGGCCCGTGGATACGGTCGACCGCCTCCTCGGGATACCCCTCGGCCATCAATCGCTCACGGCGAGCTGCTGCAGTCCGACGACTCCCCATGGCCCCGATGTATCGAACGGGGCTGTCCAACAACAGCGGCCACAACGGGTCCTCGTACCGGGCATCGTGACTCAGGATCACGACGAACGTCCGGCGGTCGAACACCAACCGGTCTCCGAGATCACCGGGCCACCCGACCAGCAGCTCCTCCACGTCTGGGAAGCGGGCGGGCGTGATGAAGGCCGGGCGGGCGTCCGACACGGCGACGTCGAAATCCAGCATCTGTGCCATCGGGACGAGGGTCTGGGCCACGTGGACGGCACCGAACACCAGCAGTTTCGGACGGGGAGCGATGACCTCGAAGAACACCTCGTCGTCGCCGTACCTGACCGTGGTGGTGAGCTCCACCGCCATGAGAGCGAGCGCATCGGCGATGAGGCCGCCGGAGAGGCGATCGGGCAGTGTGCCGGTGATGTAGCCGCCGTCGGCATCGATCACGGCGGTCGAATACATGTCGGGCCCTCCCACGACGACGATTCGGCATCCGAACTCCTCGGCTTCCACGAGATGACGGACGGCGGCGAGCACGGAGTCGTTCATCGGTGATGACCGTTCAAGACCAGGGCTCGATCAGTACCGAGATCGAACCGCCGCAGGCGAGACCGACCTCGAATGCGGTGTCGTCGGCGATGCCGTAGTCGACGATCTTCGGCACCCCGGTTGCGAGAACGTCCTGGGCGTGCAGGAAGACGTCGTTCTCGACGCAGCCTCCGGACACCGAGCCCTCCATGTCGCCCTCCGAGCTGACGAGAAACTTCGCCCCGGCGGGCCGCGGCGCGCTCCCACTGACTTTGATCACCGTTGCGACCGCTACGGACTTTCCTTCCGCCACCCAGCGGTCCCGAGTTTCGATCTCGGATCGCATGTCACTCCGCTCTCATCGGGCCGGTACCGACTCTAGGAGTCCGACGAGGGTTCTGAGGTCGTTGAAGTTCCCACCGGCGAGGAAATCATCGACATGGGGCAGGGCGGCCTGCATGCCTCGCGTCTCGGGGCGGTACCCCTCTCTCCCGGCGAGCGGATTGACCCATATCACACGTTTGACCGAGCGAGCGAGGCGGTCCATCTCGGCCGACAGGAGCTCCGGCTCTCCGCGATCCCATCCATCGGAGATGATGATTGCGATGGGGCCACCCCGACACACGCGACGCGACCAGTCGTGGTTGAAGGTCCTCATCGCGTCGCCGATCTTGGTTCCGCCCGACCAGTCGTGAACCGACTCGGCGACCCGCTCGATGGCTTCCGATGGCGATCGCCGCTCCAGCTCTCGCGTGATGCGAGTGATCCGGGTGGAGAACACGAACGCTTCGAGCCGACCCAGACGATTCCGAGCGGCGTGGGCGAAATAGAGCAGCATCTCCGAGTAGCGCTCCATCGATCCCGACACATCCGCGATGACGATCACCGGCCGCTTCCGGATCTTGCGTCGGGTGCTGGCGATCCGCAGGACATCGGACTCTGCCCCGACGGCCGAGCGCAGCGTCCTGCGCATGTCCGGCAGGTCCCCGCCTCGGGCAGGCCTGCGCCGCCGCGAGATGGCGTCACCGGGCGCCCAGACCATTTCGGCGATCATCCTCTTGATCTGATTCTCTTCCTCGGGCGTCAGCTCCGAGAAGTCCTTGCCCGAGAGCCGCTCGACGTTCGAGGCGCCGACCGTCACAGACACATCGACTGCGTCCCCGTCCCCCTCGCCGCCGTCTTCAGCGGCATCGATACGCCAGTCACGAGGCTGGGACGGGTCGAACACCACGAACGCTCCGTCGGCGCCCTGACCGAAGAAACGGACGAAGACCCGGTCGAAGATCGGAACATGTTCACGCCGTCGTACCGTGACCGCCCGCATCCCCCAATACACGTCCTCGGCGTTGACGACATCCACCAGTTCGAGCACATCGAGGAGTTCCGTTGCGACACCGGGCCCGAGGGGGATGCCCTCGTCCCGCAGCTCACGGGCGAAACGCGTGAGCGGTGCGTCGGTCAGCGGCACGGGCCCGTCCGGTCGATGAGTTTCCAGGACACCCCGGGGATGGGAGACGGCTCGAGCGTCGAGGCCGAGCAATTGCGATGTTCGGGGACCTCGAGGTGGGACCATTCGAAATGCATACCGTCTGGCCGGAGCCAGCCGGCACCCCAGGAGAAGCCCCACTCGCGGAACGTCTCCCCGAACTCCTCGGACAGTGTCACGCCTCCGTCATACCGGTTGGTCGAAGGGTTGATGTCGATGGCAATGCCCCAGGAGTGACGCGAGAGCGCAAAGCCCTTGTCGCCGCCCCGAATCAGGCGGGCGTTGAAGCACCCGCCGGCGAGTTGGAAGTCGCCAGGGTCGATCTCGGCGATCAGGCCGGTCGCTCGAAGATCACCGATCACAGAGCGGATGTATGGGACCACGAGACGGTGACACTCGAAGAGTCCGAGCGGAGCCATGTCGACCGTGACGATGTTGGCGTCCTCCCAAGCCTGATCGATCACGATGTCGTCGCCACGCCCCGGGCGAAAACTGAACTCCCCGAATCGCTCCTTGACGAGGACCGTCGGGAGCACGAAATCCGTCCGATCCACCGTCTCACCCGGCCCGGTGATGCGGACCGGCAGATCCGTGAGTGCCGTCCGGAGGTCCGCAGCCTGTTCGGATGTCCCGAGGGTCGCGACGAGCCCGACCCGCTCGAACCCCAGGGAATCCGCAACTCGATCGTTCATGCCGATCTCGGCCCAGCGAAGGTCGGAATCCTCGACGACCGCATCGATGGTGAAGTCCTGTACCACTCCGTTCCATCCCTCGAGGCTGACCGAGTCTCCGACCTGGGCTCCCCTGAGAGCGGCGCTTCGACTCGACATCACCACACCGTCGCCGGCCAAGCCGGCAGCGACCCGCCCACCGAGCAGCGCCCCCGCCGAGTCCGGGTCCCAAGCGGCCACCGTCATCGGCACGCCCATGCCTGCGTCGAACGACTGGATCGGCTCGTCGCCCCGCGTCACGGACATCATGCGCAGCGTTCCACTGTGCTGTCGGTAGACCGGACTTCCGAGGCCGGCGATTTCGGTCGACGTCCGTTCGCTGATGCCCCCCGACTCGAACACGGTGATCAGCCGCGCCGGTTGCTCCGCTCCAGCCACCACGGCGAGAGCGAAGACGACGATCAACGAGAGGACGCCCGCCGGGAGCCATCTCTGTCGTCGAACGAATCGAGCTACCGGCGCGCTCATTCGCCGACCAGTTGCTCCACTCCCCGGCGAAGCACGAGATCGACGTCCTCGCGGTATTTGAGGACGACGCCCAGCGTGTCCTCGACGTCCTCTGGGTCGAGCTGGGATGCTCCCAACACTTTCAGGGCGTTGGCCCAATCGATCGTCTCTGCAACCCCCGGCGGCTTGAACAGATCGAGGGAACGAAGATCGGACATCGCCTCCGTCAATTGGCGGGCGAGACGGTCGTCGAGGTCGGGCACCTTCGCCTTGACGATGGCGACCTCGCGTTCGGGATCGGGGTAGTCCACCCAGTGGTAGATACACCGGCGTTTCAGCGCGTCGTGGATCTCCCTCGTCCGGTTCGATGTGATGACGACGATGGGAGGCTCGATGGCGGCGATGGTGCCGATCTCAGGGATCGTCACCTGGAAGTCGGACAGCAGTTCGAGGAGGTAGGCCTCGAACTCCTCGTCGGCCCGATCGAGCTCGTCGATGAGCAGCACCGGGCGCCGCCCCGCAGCAGACTCCTCGATCGCTCTCAGCAACGGTCTGGCGATGAGGTGCTCGCGATTCATGATGTCCGATGCACCGGCGTGCGAGCCCTCACCACGGGCCTCGATGAGGCGGATGGCGAGCATCTGCCTGGCGTAGTCCCACTCGTACAGTGCGTGGTTGACGTCGAGCCCCTCGTAACACTGAAGCCTGATCAACTCCGACCCGGTCGTCGCAGCGAGCACCTTGGCGACCTCGGTCTTGCCGACGCCCGCCTCGCCTTCGAGGAACAACGGCCGGCCCATCTGAATCGCGAGATGCACCGTCACGGCAAGGCTGCGGCTCGCTACGTACTTCTGGGAAGCGAAGGCCTCCAGGACTTCGTCGACGGTCGAGGGAATCACACCCGAAACCCTAGCCCTGGCGCGCGAACTGGCGGGAGTCGGCCATCGTCAGCGCTCGATCGGCTGGTTCTGGAACTTCCAGCCCACGATGCCGCCACTCAGGTTGTACAGGTTGTCGAAGCCCGCCTGGTTCATGAGTGCATTGACGATGTTCGCCGAACGATTGCCCGAGTTGCATTGCACGATCACCGAACGATCTCTTGGAAGGTCGTTGTACCAGCCGTTGATCTGCGACATCGGTAGGAAGGTCGCGCCGGGGATGCGCTCTGTGTCCCATTCGTCTTGTTCGCGCACGTCGATCAGCATTGCGCCTCCGGCGATCATGTCAACGGCTTCGATCGGGGTGACGCTGGGGACCTCGACATGGTGACTGTGCATCCCAGAAGCCTAGAAGGCGCTTGCCCTCGAAACACGACACGGGAGGGCACCGATTCGGTGCCCTCCCGTGCACGGATCCGGCGTCAGCCGTTGGCGATTGCTGCGAGCACGGCGCGCTTGACCATCACCGTGGCGAGGTGCGACTTGTAATCGACCGAACCGTACAGATCCTCGAGAACCGTGACGCCCTCGGTGGCACGTCGTGCGGCCTCAGCCACCGACGCCTCTGAGCCGTCGCTCCCCTCGAGCGCCTCCATGACGCCGAGTGCCAGACTCGGTTTCGTGCCGACACCGGTGAGCGCGACTCTCGCAGAGGCGATGTGTCCGTCCGACATGAACACGTGAGCCGACGCCCCGGCCACGGCGTAGTCGGTGTGACCACCTCGTCGTCCCAACTTCTCGTAGGCGGAGACCCCGCCGTTCTTGGAGATCCGGATCCCGGTCAGGATCTCATCGGGCTCGAGCGCCGAGGTGAGCACGTCGACGAAGCAATCTTCGGCGGCGATCTCCCTCGTTCCGTTTGGGCCTTCGGCGATCATCGTGGCACCGAGTGCCAGCACGGCACTCGGTTGGTCGGCCGATATGTCAGCATGGGCGACGGCTCCGCACGTGGTGCCGCGGCTCCGAACCTGACGGTCACCGGTCCACCCCGCGGCCGTACGCAACGCAGTCGGGACGAGGTCGGACTTGGCGGTCTCGTCATGTCGGACGAGCGCCCCGATCGTGATGGTGTCACCGTCGTCGCTGATCTGATCGAGGCCTTCGATCCTGCCGATGTCGACGATCAACTCGGGAGACAGGAGCCTGAGCTTCATCATCGGGATGAGGCTCATCCCTCCCGACATGACCTTGGCGAAGTCGGCGTTGCCGAGCTCACGGACGGCTTCGGAGACCGAGGTCGGTGCGATGTACTCGAATGGTCGTGGATACATGGTCTCCTCCTCAGCCCTGCGCGCTCTGCATCGCCTGCCACACACGTTTCGGCCTGAGCGGCATGTCGATGTGTTTCACACCCAGCGGCGCCAGAGCATCGACGACGGCGTTGACGATGGTCTGCGCCGAGCCGATCGTGCCGGCCTCGCCGATTCCCTTCACCCCCATCGGGTTCACCGGGCTCGGCGTGGTCGTCCTGGTGAGCTCGAAAGTCGGCAGGTCGCCAGCAGTCGGAATCGGGTAATCCATCAGGGACGTCGTCAGCATGTTCCCATCCGAGTCGTAGATCGCGTCCTCGAACAGCGCCTGACCCACTCCCTGAGCGATCCCACCGTGGACCTGACCGTCGACGATCATCGGGTTCACCACGTTGCCGCAGTCGTCCGCGGCCACGTACTTCAGGATCGAGACATGGCCGGTGTCCCGGTCGACCTCGACGAGCGCCAGATGCGTTCCGAACGGCCAGGTGGCGTTCCCGGGGCTCCATGTCACTTGTGCCTCGAGACCCGACTCCCATCCGTCCGGCGCAGTGTGCGCCTGATATGCCGCCTTGGCGAGCGCAGCCCACTCGACCCGCTGGTCCGGGCTTCCGGCGACATGCGCTCCCCCGTCGGCGAAGACGATGTCGGCCTCGGACGCCTCCAGCATGTGGGCTGCGAGCGTCGCCGCCTTTGTTCTCACCCTCTCCGTGGCTTCGAACGTCGCCGATCCATCGACGGCGATCGAGCGGCTCCCGAAGGTCCCGATGCCCATCGGCGACTCGGCGGTGTCGCCGTGGCGAACGGTGATCTGTTCGATCGGGATGCCGAGCCCCTGGCTCACGATTTGCGCCCAAGACGTCTGGTGGCCTTGTCCCGAGGGCCCGGTCCCGATGATCACGGTCGCCGTGCCGTCCGGATTGACTCTCACCAGCCCTGAGCCGTTGAACGAGGCCGGCAGTCCGTAGCTGGTCCACGAGAAGCCGATCTCTGCAAGAACCGCCGGCCCGAATCCACAGACCTCCACATAGGAGGAGACGCCGATCCCCACGAGCCTGCCCTCGGCACGAGCGGCTTCCTGCATCTGCCGCAGTTCGGCGTATCCCGCCTTCTCCTTGAGCGCGTCCACGGAGCCTCCGTAGTCGCCGGAGTCGAGCGCAAATCCGCAGCCCATCGTGGCCGGGAACTCATCTGGCTGCCAGTAGTTCTTCCTACGCACCTCCAGGGGATCCATCCCGATCTCTCTGGCGTACATGTCGATGATTCGCTCGATGTAGTAGATCGTCTCAGGACGTCCCGCACCCCGATATGCGTCGGTGGTCATCGTGTTCGTGACCACACAATCGATGTTGAAGTGCGTCGGGAAACGGTATTGCCCGGACGCCACCCAGAGCCCCAGGAGCGGGATCGCCACCGTGAAGTTCTGCGTGTAGGCCCCCATGTCGGCGAGCCCTTCGAGCTCGTATCCGAGGATCTCACCGTCGTGCGTACCGACGATCGTCGCCGTCGCCACCCAGCCCCGACCCTGGATCGTCGAACCGGTCGCCTCGCGGCGGCCTTCGGTGTACTTGACTGGACGATCGAGATCCTTCGAGGCGAAGCACACCAGGATCTCGTCGGCATAGACGTTCAACTTGGCGCCGAAGCCGCCGCCGACCTCGGGGGCAACCACGTTGACCGCATTCGCCGCCATTCCGAACATCTTCGAGATTGCCCCCGACAACGCATGGGGCACCTGTGAGGAGGAAGTGACCGAGAAGCGTCGATAGCCGTCGTGCCATTCGGCCACGACTGAACGCGGCTCGATCGCCACCGGCACAAGTCGCTGGTTGACCATCTCCTGGGACACGACGACCACATCATCTCGCTGCTTCGCAGCCTCGATCTCGGGCTGCTTCGATTCGAGGCCGAGTGCGTCCCAATAGCCGTGGTACGACCACGTGTGGATGACATTCGACTCGAGGTCGTCGTGGATCTTGACTTCATCGCTTGCGGCCTGCTTGAGATCGACGATCGCCGGCTTGGCGTCGT
This sequence comes from uncultured bacterium, assembly GCA_965364515.1. Lineage (GTDB taxonomy): Bacteria > Actinomycetota > Acidimicrobiia > Spongiisociales > ZC4RG35 > JAHEDH01. Next base: position 904 of record CBDTXZ010000119.1, on the reverse strand, counting down.
AGTCGACGACGACCGCATCGGCAGCGTCTCGGGCCTGAGTTGGGGACTCGGCGACGACCATCGCAACCGCTTCGCCGACGTGCTTGACCACGCCATCCGCCAGCAGCGGGCGGAGTTTGCCGATCGGCACCTGAGCCAGGAGCGGGCCGAGGTGTCGAACGTCGTCGATCGTGTACACGGCGTTGACGCCGGGCATTCCCTCGGCTGTTCCGGTGTCGAGTCGGGTGATCGTGCCGTTGGCGATCGGGCTTCGGACGAACGCCGCATGAAGCATGCCCACGGCCTTGACGTCGTCGGTGAACCTGCCCTTGCCACGGATGAGTGCCGGGTCTTCGCGGCGTTTGACTGCTCCCCCGAGGGCACTGGTGGTGGTCATGACGACACCTCCCACTCCGCCGGCGCGGGCTCTTCGCCGCGCATCTTGGCAGCGGCGTACTCGACCGCCTTGACGATGTTGTGGTAGCCGGTGCATCGACAGAGGTTGCCTTCGAGCCCATGGCGGATCTCGTCTTCGGAGGGATTCGGGTTCTCGTCGAGAAGCCCGACCGCGGACATGATCATTCCCGGTGTGCAGTATCCGCACTGGAGGCCGTGTCGCTCCCAGAATCCTTCCTGGATCGGGTGGAGATCGCCGTTCGATGCGAGGCCTTCGATCGTGGTGATCTCTGCGCCGTCGGCCTGGACGGCGAGCATCGTGCAGGACTTCGTCGACCGGCCGTCGACGACGACGGTGCAGGCACCGCAATAGGACGTCTCACAGCCGATGTGGGTCCCGGTCAGCGAGAGATTCTCCCTGATGAAGTGGACCAGAAGGGTCCGCGGCTCGACATCCGCTGTGACCGCCTTCCCGTTGACTGTCATGGAAACCTGCATCCATACCTCCGAGGGTGACGACACGACCGAA
>CBDTXZ010000118.1:0-9435 GCA_965364515.1 uncultured bacterium | reverse complement strand
TCGGCGGCTCGCGGATCATCGGTGAGCGTGCGAGCCATCGCCTCGAGCGTGAGGGCCTGCTCGAACTGTGCCGATGCATCCTCGGCGAGCTTCACGCTGGTCTCGAAAGAGTGCAGCGCTTCTTCGACCAGGCCGTCGATGAAGCAACAGATGCCGAGCATCCGGTTCAGCGCTGCACGTGTCAGAAGCGTCGAGTCATCAGCCGGCATCGACGCAAGCACACTTCGAGCAAGGTCTCCTGCCTCGTCGTGACGTCTGGCGAACAGATGATGCTCAACCACCTTCACGTCCGTCTCGAACACGAACGCCTGCGCCCCCATGTCCACGAACATCTGTCTGCCGCGTTCGAGGTGTGTCCACGCCTCCGTGGACTTGCCCGTGCGAGTCAACGTTCGTCCGAGATTCGCCGAAGCGAGAGCGATGCCGACAGGGAACTGACTGCTCTCGAACACGTAGAGCGCCTGCCGAAACATGGCCTCGGCTTCGTCGAGCTTGCCCTGGTCGCAATAGATCTCGGCGAGGTTGTTCACCGAAGCCGCCGCACCAACGACGTGGCCTGCGCGTCGGCGAGCATCGCCTGCCCGAGTGTGATAGTCGGTCGACTCGTCCCAGTTGCCGCGGTAGAAAGCGTTGACTCCGAGGTTGTTCAACACATTGCCCACACCGACGAGGTCTCCCAGGCGCTCGTAGATCTCGATCGCTTGGCGCCCGGCCTCCACGGCCTTCGGAGAACCGATGTGGGCGTAGGCCGTCACGAGAAGGTGCCAGGCGTGTGCTCGCTGCTCGTCCGTCGCTCCGGAGTCGGCGAGCACACGCTCCGACCAGTCGATGGCCTCGTGGAAGTTCCCCTGACGGAAGCGTATGCCGGCGTATGCGACCGAGAGTTCGGCCCGCGCATCACCGCGTGTCTCGCCGACAACGTTCAGGCCACGACGGAACCACGAGAGTGCGACCGACAGCTTTCCCGCCTTCTCCCGGATGAGACCGAGCTTCGCCATGAGTCTGCCCTGCGCCTGTGGATCGTCAGAGAGAAGCCTGCGCGCGGATGTGTACGCCCGCTCCGCATCCTCATGAAGCCCTGCAAGTTCGCATACATCTCCCAGCGACTCGTGGATGCGAGCCGCCTCTTCGGGCGGTACCTCCGGCAAGCGTCGGGCAGCTTCGCTGGCCACTCGATACTGGGCTGCGGCTTCGACGTTGGCGTAGCGTTCCTTCGCCCGGTCGCCGGCGATCACGGCGTAGTCCCACGCCTTGTCGTACCTGTGCGCAGTCGAATAGTGCATGGCCAGGAACTCGGCGACCGCGTCGGTGTCCTCACCGGCGAGACGCTCGATGGTTGCGCCGGCTCGAGCGTGAAGCTCGCGGCGGCGCCTGTACGGGAGACCTTCGTAGGCGACCTCGTGGACCGTGGCGTGGCGGAACCTGAATCGAGTCCCATCGTCCTCGATGAAGTGTCCCAGAGCACGGGTCGTTGCAGCGTCTAGCTCGATGTCCTCGTCCGCGAACAGCCCTGCCAGCACGACCTTTCGGAAGCTTCGGCCGAGCACGCTGGACATCCGCAACAGGCGCCTCGGCAACGGAGCAAGTGCGTCGATCTCTGCGCCCACGACGGCGTCGAGAGAATCGGGGAGATCGTCGACGCTGCCGGTCTCCCGGACGACACGGACGATCTCGCCGAGAAACAGCGGGTTCCCGCCGGCCCGCGTCACGACGACGTCGAGCTCGGACGGCCTGAGCGGAGCGGCTTCGGTCACGGTGATGACCACCGCCCGCGCCTGATCCTGGCTCAGCGGCCCGATCTCGATGGTCGACCCGACCATATCGCCACTTGTCTCACGGACGGTCAGGACGACCAGCCAGCTCCGGTCGACGGCCGCTTCGGCCAGGTGTTTGACGAGCGCCAGAGAGGCTTCGTCCATCCAATGACCGTCCTCCGCCAGGATCACCCAAGGCCCCGACAGGACACGGCCGAGGAGATGAAGGAGCGCGTCGGCGGTCCGACTGGGCCGGAATCTCGGCTCGATGGCAGCGGTGGTGGCGTTGTCGGCCATCTCGATGTGGAGCACCGTGGCCAGCAGCGGGAGCTCATCGATGAGCTCGGGATGGTCCGCTTCGACGATCTCGGTGAGATCGGCGGCCATCTCCTCCTGGCTGCGCCGCTCGATGCCCAGAAGGCTGCGCATCGGATCACGGAACGCCCAGTACGGGTTGCCGGTGCTGTTCGGCTCGGCACGGATCAACAGCCTCTCGACGCCCGTGGCGGCGATGGCCTCCTCGGCGAGCCGGGACTTGCCGATGCCCGTCCGCCCGGCGATCGTGAAGGCGCCCCCGCCGTCATCCAGGTGCTCGATCGCATCCACGAGGACGGCCAACTCGTCCTCCCTGCCGGCGAAGGGAAGAATTCCCCGGTCACGCGATCGACGCACCCCCGACTCGACCCCGACCGCATAGGCCTGGACGGGGTCGGTCTTCCCCTTGACGAAGAACGGCTCGAGCGGGGTCGTCTCGAAGAGTGTCCGGGAACGGTCCAGGACCCCGGGTGCGGCATAGACCTCGCCGGGCGGCGCCGCAGCCATCAGCCGTGCAGCAAGGTTCACGGTGTCGCCCATGACGGTATAGGTGCGTCGAACCTCGGTCCCGATCTCACCGGCGAAGACGTGCCCCCGGTTCGTCCCGATCTTGAGCGGGAGGATCTGTTCCGAGTCTGCGATTCGACGCAGCGCTCTCAGCATCCGACCCTCGTCGTCTTCTTTGGTCGTCGGCACGCCGGTCGTCAGGATCACCTTGCCGCCGTCCTCGTCGATGTCGGTCGACAGGAAGGTCACGCCTTCGTCATCCACTGCTTCCTGGACGCTTCGGATCAGGAGGTCGAGTCCGTTGGCGACACCCTCTGTCCCATTCCTGAGTTCTTCGGCGCCGATTCCCTTGAACTTCACGAATCCGACGGTGGCGATCCGGTGCTCGGGCTCGCCGTGGGACGTACTCAGATGTTCCCGGAGTTGGGTCGGGATGCAGGCGGCCAGGGCATCTGCCGAGAGCTGCCGTCGGATCACGGGACCGGTGGGATCGACACGAGGTGTCCGCCACCGCAGGATCCAGCCCGGACCTTTGGGCTCCACCGCCGACCCGCTCGGGAGAACGTCTCTGAGTGCGGTTGAGATCACGATCTCGCCGGCTTCCGCCGCCGCTTCCATCTCGGTGGTCTCGGTCGCAGTTGCACCGGTGATGATCAACTCGTGGTGCGACTCCCCGACCCTGAAGAGATCGATGGGCCCGGTGTGGACGCCGACCGACATTCGCAGGTTGATGCGGCCGACCGACGTCGGGATCTTGACCGCCTCGCGGAGTGCCGCACGCATCTCGACGGCCGCACAGGTCGCCTGGAGGGCGTGCTGCTCTCCTTCGAAGAGGAGGAGAAGTGCGTCGCCTCCGAACTTGAGGAGGCTCCCGCCTCGCTGGTAGGCGAGACGGAGCATCTGTCCGAACACCCGATCGAGGACATCGGTCAGCTCCTCTGCGCCGATTCGGCCGCGGCGAGCGAGGGCCTCGGACAGCTTGGTGAAGCCGGAGATGTCGACGAAGCAGAGCGAGCCGTCGATCTGCTGCCATCTGGAGTCCGGGCAGTCGATGTCCCACTCGGAGAGGACGCGTGGAACGTACGGCTCCAACTGCTCCATCTGGGCCTCGCCCTCAGCCTCCATGAACGAGATCGTATCTCTACGCGGGCGGTTTCGGGCTTCGAGGGCGGCCGCTGATCAGCCGACCTCGATCTTCATTCCCTCGGCGGCAGCGATCGTCTCGGGGAACACGGCCTGCGCCCTCAGCACGATGTCGTCGATCTCGTCATCGGTTCGTGCGGGATCGTGGCTCGTCAGGATGAGTTGGCCGACGCCGGCCGCCTCGGCGAGCTTCACGCCCTGCTCCCAGGTGGAGTGCCCCCACCCGATCTTCTGCGCTTCGTACTGGTCGGGCAGGTACTGGGCGTCGTAGATGAGCGCATCGGCTCCCCGGGCGAGCTCGCGCAGAGCCGCGTCGCTCTCTGGCACTCCGTGCTCGACGTCGGTGGCGACGACCAGCGTCGTGTCGTTGTGGCGAATGCGATAGCCGGTCACGCCGTCCGGGTGATGGAGCAGGATCGGATGCACCTCGAAGTCGTCGCCGATCGGGAACGTCATGTACGGCTCGAAGTGATGGAATCGCTTGTCTGCGGCAGTCGACCGGAAATTCACCGGGAACCAGGGCGGACGCATGACGCGGTCGATCGCCTCCTCGATGTCCATCCCGCCGACTGCGCGCCCGTAGAAATCGAAGCGATTGTGAGGGTCGAACAGAGGACCGAAGAACGGGAGAGCGAGGCAGTGATCCCAATGCATGTGGGTCAGGACCACAGAGAAGTGAATCGGGCGATCCTGGGGAAGCGTGTTCTGGATGCGCAGCATGCCGGTCCCGGCATCGATCAGGAACCGACGATCTTCGGCAACCTCGATCTCGAAGCACGTGGTGCCCCCGCCGTATTTGTGATACTGCGGACCGCTCACTGGGACGGAGCCGCGTGCGCCGTGGACGTTGACCGTGAAACCTGACATACCACCCGATCTGTTGCTGGTCGGTTCAGTGCGTGAGCACCCTACCCGCCGCATCGGCCGATGCAGCAAGATGCTTGAGGATTCTCGCCCTCCGCCCAACCAACATCAAGGTTCGGCGTCTCGTCGGTGCAGGCCTTCCATCGCTCCATGTAGCGCAATAGGGTGCAAACCATGCCGAAACGTCACTTCACCCCATCCCTGTTCACCTTCCTCAAGGATCTCGACGCCAACAACGAGCGAGAGTGGTTCCACGAGCACAAGGACCGCTACCTCAACTCGGTGCAGGAGCCGGCGATGGAATTCATCATCGACTTCAAACCCAAACTCGAGAAGATCAGCCCGCACTTCACCGCCGAGGCGAAAACGGTCGGAGGCTCGCTGTTCCGGATCCAGCGCGATACGCGGTTCTCGAAAGACAAGACACCGTACAAACAGAACACCGGGATGCAGTTCCGCCACGAAGCGGGAAAGGATGCGCACGCTCCCGGCTTCTACCTCCACCTCCAGCCGGGTGAGTGCTACGCCGGTGTCGGCCTGTGGCGGCCGGAGACGAAGGTGGCGTACCAGATCCGCGAGCACATCGCCGAACATCCCGCCGAGTGGAAGAAGGCGACGCAGGGGAAGCGCTTCACCGACGTCTGGAAGCTCTCCGGAGAATCACTCGTGCGCACCCCGAAGGGGTTCGACGACGATCACCCCTTGATCGAGGACCTCAAGCGCAAGGACTTCATCGCCTCGACCAGGCTGACCCAGAAGCAGATCACCTCCGAAGGGTTCCTGGACGAGTACACCAAGCTGAACAAACGCGCCGCCCCGTTCATGGAGTTCCTGTGCGAGGCGGTCGGCGTCCCGTTCTAGGAGGAGGCCATGAGGCCCGACGTATCGCACACGGACAGCTCCGTCGTGCTGAAGTTCAACCCGTTCGACTCCCTGTTCTCGCTCAAGGGCCGCCTCGACATCCCTCGCAGCCAGATCGAGTCCGTCGAGGTGATGGACCGGTCTCAGATCCCCGCCACCGAGGGGACCTGGCTTCGGGCGCCCGGCACGCACATCCCGGGGCTCATCCGCTACGGGTCGTACGGAAGGGAGCCGCTGAGAGAGTTCTGGCTGGTGCTCCGGCAGAAGCGGGTAGTCGTCGTCGAGATCCGGGATTGGGCCTACCACCGGGTGGTCATCGGGACCAGTGATCCGCACCGGCTGGCGGACGAACTCAACCGGCGCTGACCCCGATCGCAGCACGCAACCGGGCCCTGACCACCAGGATGATCACCGTCGCGCCGGCCAGCCCGAGCGAGACCGTCAGCCATGCTGCGTCGAACGAGCCTCGCTCGATCACAGTGCCGAGCAGCAACGGGCCGGCGCCGGCACCGACGAAGACGCCGGCCTGGGTGATCGAGCTAGACGATGCCACTGAACCGCGATTGGCGTTCACCACGGTGAAGGTCATCAGACCCGGCCATCCCCATCCGGTTCCGTAGGCGAGCAAGACACCCACGACGAACCACGCGGCGGTCGTCACAGGCAGGAGCGCAAAGACGATGGCGCCGACTCCGGTCAGGGTGGCGATGCCACCGAACCCGCTCCAACCGAAGCGGTCGGTCAACACCCCGATCCCGACTCGAGCCGAGATCGAGATCGCCGCCCCCGAGAACTGGAGCCAGCCGGCCTCCGCCTCGGTGAACCCGAGATCGATCGCAGCGCTCACCAGGTAAGTGCCAAGACCGATCGCAGCCCACGTCGCAAGCGCCGACCCCGACGCGAGCCCGAGCAGCCATCGAGTGGACATCGCAGGCCTCGGAGGCCGGTCCACCCGCTCGTGCTCGGAGTGGACCGAAGGCTTCACCGGAGAACTCGGCACCAGCATCGAGAGCACCAACGAGATGGATGCGGCACCGACGACCGCCCAACGCCAACCGAGGTTGATGACCACGGCGGGGACAGCGAGGCCCGCCAGCAGAGCCGAGGCCGGGATTCCGGCGTGCTTCGCCCCGAAGATGGTCGCACGACGTCGGGGGTCGGTGTGATCCGACAACGCCAGGTTGGCTGCAGGGTTCGAGATCCCGTAGACACAGGCCGCCAGCACGAGCAGCCCGCCCATCGTCCAGAAGTTTCTCGCCAGGAGAGCGATGGCGAACATCACAGCCGCTGACCCACGAGTGTTGACCCGCATCGCCCGCTGCCAGCCGACCCGCTGGACCCAACGCCCCATGGGCGCAGATGCCACCGAAGCGGTGAGGAAGAAGCTCGACGTCAATGCTCCGAGACCCACCGGTCCGATTCCGAACTCGTCACCGATCTGGAAGAACGCTGCGCCCAGCAGGAACGCAGGCTGGGTGCTGACGGTGATCACCAGGATCGCCAGCACGAGCAGCCGCGTGAGTGACGGAGCCCGTTCGGTCACTCCGAGGCGAGCTTCGTCTCGACCGAGGTGACCTTGTCGGCCATCGTCTGGGCTCGATCGGTCCGGGTGCCGAACTTCATCGTGGTCGAGATCCGGGGTGCGCCCATTGCGTGGACGGCCTCGTGACAGCGCTTGACGGCTTCGAACACCTCGTCCCACTCTCCCTCGACATTGGTTCCGTAGGCGTGCAGGCTCGTCTCGACGTCGAACTCCGCGAAGACGCGCTCACACTCGGCGATGTACTCCGAAACCGACACCCCGACGCCGATCGGGACGACACAGACATCTGCGATCACTCTCATGATCACGATCATTGCAGGATCGGTTTGCGCTGCAGAGTCGGCTGCGTGCAAGAATCGCCCCGGTGACCTCGACGCTCGACAAGCCGGCGATCTCACTCGGCCTCGTCCCGACCGCAGCTCTGGTACTCGCACTCGGGGTGGCGGCGCAGCTCATCGGTCCCCTGATCAACGGGATCAACGCCGTCGTGATCGCGCTGGTCCTCGGGCTCCTCGTCGTGAATGTCGGTGGCGATCGCATCGAACTCGACAACCAGGTCCCCACCTATCTCCTGAAGCGGGCCCTCAAGTTCGCCGTCATCCTGCTGGGAGCGGGCATCGACCTCGCCTCGATCGCCGATGTCGGATTGAAGGCCGTTGCGATCACCGCTGTCGCAGTCGTCATGGCTATGGCGATCTCCTGGTACCTGGGCCGAGCGCTGGGGATGGCCAACCGGTCCGCGATCCTGATCGGAGTCGGGACGGCGATCTGCGGTGCGAGTGCGATCGCTGCGGTTGCCCCCGTCCTGAAGGCCAAGAAGGAAGAGGTCGGCCTCGCCCTCGCAACCGTGTTCAGCTTCAATGCCATCGCACTCCTCCTCTACCCACTCATCGGGGCGGCGCTCGGGCTGTCACAGGTCGAGTTCGGAAGCTGGGCTGGGATAGGAGTGCACGACACCGCATCGGCCGTCGCCACCGGGTTCGCATTCGGTGCCGAAGCCGGAGAGTTCGCCACACTCGTGAAGCTGCAGCGAACGCTGTTCCTGCTGCCGCTGCTCGCAATAGCCGTTGCCGTGATGCAACGCGAGGACGGGGGACAGGCGTCCAGGGCCTCGACCCTCAAGGACAACTTCCCGTGGTTCATCGTCGGCTTCGCCGTTCTCGCCACGGCCAACACGCTGGGCTGGCTCGGCGACGTCGGTGGCCTGCTCAACGACGCCGCCAAGCTCATCATCGTGTTCGTGGTGGTGGCGGTGGGCCTGACGCTACGGCTTTCGAGGGTGGCGTCGATCGGCAAGCCACTGTTCTACACCGGCTTCGCCGCGAGCCTCGCCGTAGGGGCATTCTCACTGGTCACGATCGTGGGCTTCGGCGTCGGCTGACGAGAGGGAGGGAACGAACCGACGCCCCCGATCGTCACACGACCATGATTCGACTGCTCACCGCTCCGTTGACCCTCGCCCTTCTCATCGGCGCCTGCGCAGCCGACTCGTCGCCCGAGTTGACCGCACGCTGTGGGGCCGTCGAGTTGCCGGTGTCCGGACAACCGATCCTCCCTGATCAACCGCTCACCGACGACGCCAGAGCGGCACTCGCCTCCATAGAAGAAGTGGCGGCGGGAGAGGCAGACTTCTTCGACGGCTACCGATGGACCGTCGCCGAGGAGTCTTCCGATTCGATCACGCTGTTCGGGTCGCCGATCGCCGAGCCACCACCGGACGCTCCCCGCTACGCCGATGCCTCCTTTGAGCGAATAGACGGCGAGTGGCGGCCAGAAGGATGGGGCCAGTGCCGGATCGAGGTTCAGGCCGAGGGATACGGCAATGCCCACTGGATCCTCGATCGGGACGTGGCACCCGATCCGGAGTCGAACACGCTCGAGATCGAGATCATGGAGCAGAACTGCGCCAATGGCGAGGCCCCGATCGGCCGGGAGATCCTGCCGGTGATCTCCGAAGCTGGAGATGCGGTCTCGGTCACGATCTTCGTCGAGCCGATCGCTGGCGGCGCGAACTGTCCGAGCAACCCCTGGCATCCAGTGCTGATCACGCTGGACGCCCCATTGGGTGATCGCGCACTGTTCGATGGAGGGGCCATCCCCCCGATCGAACGCACATGGCCACCCTCGCAATCGAGCATCGATTCCGGCGGTCGAGAAGGCTGATCTGGGTCAGGCCGGCACATGTCGCGCTTGTTCTGGGTCTCTGGGAGATCACGGCCCAGCCGCGGGCGACGCGTCGGCCTGTTCGGCGTCCAGATGGAATCGAGCATCGACCCGTGTCATTCATGGGTACGGATTCAGGTTCAAGCGTGCGTGCGGACCGCCTCCACCGCAGCGGCCGGCGATCCAGACCAGGGGTTGCCGTGCCCAGGCAGCAACAGATCCGCCTCGAGGTCGACGATCCGGTCGAGCGACGCGTCGGCCTGTTCGGCGTCCAGATGGAATCGA
>CBDTXZ010000117.1:0-9480 GCA_965364515.1 uncultured bacterium | reverse complement strand
CTCCTCGAACTCGGCAGGCTGGCCGGCCTCGAGATGTACGGCACCGCCTCGAAGCACAATCACGAACTGGTGGAGAAGCTGGGAGCCACACCCATCGACTACCGCCACGAGGACTTCGTCGAGCGCATCAGAGAGCTCACGGGCGAAGGTGTGGACGCCGTATTCGACCCGATCGGCGGGTGGAGCCAGCTGTGGCGCTCGTATCGAGCGCTCCGCACAGGCGGACGTCTGGTCTGGTTCGGGGTGGCGGCCACGTCACGGAAGGGGATGGGCGTCATCCCGGCATCCCTGGCGATGCGGTTCCTGGTGTCGCTGATCCCGGACGGAAGACATGCGCCGATGATGGCGAACGCCGGCACGATGGCAGGCGGCGAGAACGCCTGGTATCGCCGCACGATGACCGAACTCCTGGACTACCTGGCGGCCGGAAAGATCGATCCCGTGGTGGCCGACCGCATTCCGCTGCGGGAGGCGGCACGAGCACACCGGCTGATGGAACAGGGTGGCTACGCCGGCAAGGTGGTGCTGACCACCGGCACGTAGATCGCGACTCGCCCGGCCCGGATTCCGACCCGAGTCGGCACCGGGCGAGTCCCAAACGGTTGCCTCGGACGTGCGGTGGGCGAGGCTCCATGGCAGCACCAACGGCAATCAACCGTTCGATCGGCTCGGGAAGATCGGTTGGCTGGGACCGTCGAGTCCCAGCCAACCTCGGATTCACGGCACTTCGATGACACCCGCGAGACCGGGAATCAGGGCGTTCTCCGTCGCCCACAGGCCTCCGTCGGCTGCGATCGCAGTCAGGATCGGAATGCCGGTGGCGACCTCTACACAGCTCTGGGTGGCCAGGTCACACGAGTTGACCGTTCCACCTGTCGGCGCCATGAGGATCTCTACTGCGGCCCAGCTGGCCTCGTCGAGTTCCGCAACGAGAAGGTCGCCATCGGCATCGAAAGCCAGATCGATGATCGACGTGAACCCACCGTCGAACACCAACTCGCAGTCGACGCTCGGGCAGGCCGCTCCACTCGCATCGGGCGAGACTCGCCAGATTCGCGATTCGTTGAACGGTGCCGGGACGCCCTTGAGCTCGCCGACGTAATACCAGCCATCCGGCCCGATGGCCACACTGGTCGGGACCGCCTGCGCGGGCAACGCGTCGGGCAGCAGGCACGGGAACTCGGGTCCGGCCGGGCATCCCGCGAGCGACTTGAGGTCGCTGGTCGAGACCACCTCGTCTGGGAACACCGCCAGGAGATCGATGTCTCCGTTTCGGGCGACCCTCAGGAGATCGTTGCCGCCGGAGTCGACGACGAGTGCGGCGTTGCCGCCGAGCGACTGAACGTCGAACGGGTTCGAATCGACACCGGCCCCGTCGGGGTCGTTGTCGTCCTCGTACGCGTACAGGTTGGCCACCATGTGGGCCCGCCCGTTTGCCACTCGCCAGATTGCCTGACCGCTGTTTTCCTCGGGGTCATCGCCGGTGGTCGTCGCCCACATCGAGCCCACACCGAGTGCGCTCACGTCGGTCACCAACGGCAACGAGATCGTGCTTTCGATCGCGCCGTCCGAATACACGTGGATTCCGATGCCGGAGTCGGCGACCAGCAGATCGCCGTTGGGTGCGACGTCGAGGCCGAACAGCGGGCTGGTGAACTCCTCGCCTGATGCGCCCGCTGCCGTCGACAGCATCAGCCCGAGGGACAGGATGACGGTGAGAAGCCGTCGCAAGATGGTGCTCATGAGACCTCCAGTCTGTGTGCACGTGCGCACAGGAGTCACAACACCTCAGGTCTTGATGCTGCGCTCCCACCGTCCTGGTGAACCGGACCCGGGTCGCACTTCCATGCGCCTCTCGCCACTCACCTTATGACGATCGAGGAGAAGCCTGACTGTGAAATACCGTGCCGATCACTGCGAGATTTCGCGAACCCATCGGCTCGCACCCCCTGCATGGCTCAGCCATTCCGATCGAGGAAGAGGCGCAAGCGTTGAACCGACTTCACCAGGAACTCCTCGCGGTCCGGCATGTCGATGTTGAAGACGTAGTTGACGAACATCAGCCGGCGGGCCGCCATGAAGACGGCCAGCTCGGCGTCGTCGGTCGGCCACGGGGCCAACCGTTCGTATCCGGCCCGAAACGCCGAGACGAGCTCGTTCCGGTCGGGGCGATCGTCGAAGTAGTAGAGACTGATGGCGATGTCCTGGGCGCGGGAGCCCCACATGATGTCCTCGAAGTCGAGCGCCCACAGCTCCCGGCCCCTGGCGTGGACGTTCCAGACGTGCAGATCACCGTGGACGATCTGGCGCTCGGTCACCGCCGCCAGCCTCGGTTCGACCATCGCCATGGCCTGCTCGACCACCTCCAGCCCACCCGGTGGGAAGCTGCTTACGTGCTCGAGCCGGTGGTAGACGACGGGATCGACGTCTTCGGCGAAGTAGGAGACACGATCCCAGACCATCGGACGCCGTCGAGGTCGGTGCTCGGCTCCGTGAAGATGGAGTTGAGCGGAGAGACGTCCGTACGATTCGAACAGGCTCGGATCGATCCTGTCGGCGAGCGGGACACCGGGGACCCAGGTGAACAGCACGCATCGTCGAGCGTCCGGAACTCCCTCTCCGACGGCGTGGGTGAACAGGGCTCCATCGGCCGTCCGGATCGGGGAACCGACGTTGACATGGCCCGCAAGCGACTCGAGCCACTCCAACTCGAGCTCGGCATCGGAATCAGAGTGCTCCTGCATCAGGTCGACTCGCAAGGCCAAGGGCCCGTCAGGGGTGTCGATCCGGAAGAGCGCGTTGACGAATCCCCCGATCAACGACATCCGCTCGACGTCGACGTCGTATGCCTCCAATGCCGAGCCGGCGACGGCACGCAGCCTTCGGAGCTTGCCGCGCTCGGTGAGTTCTTCCCACGCCTTCATGAGGAGGGATTCTGCCAGTCTCGGCTCGACCCGCAATCGGCGCACTCGAGGACACGGACCACCGGGTCGTCCTATGGCCGGTGTGAAGACGGCCGCTCGGTTGATGGGTCGGAACATCAGGTCCTTCAACGCATACGCCAAACAGGAGATCACGACTGGGCCGTTCGGCACGAGATACGGGTCGCTCCTCCCGTACCGGCCCGGCGACGCCGCCGCGAAATGGCATCTGGAACCGGAACAGGACCACCCGATCACCCCGCCGCCTGACAGGCACTGCGCAGCCCATCAGGCGAAGGAGGTCGAGGCGTGGTTCGCAGACGGCGGCCGGGACATCTCGTTCCGATTCTCCATCCAGGTCGCGACTCGGGCGGGCACGCCGGGACCGATCCGAACCGTCGAAGATGGAGAGTTGCGATGGGACGAGCGCCTGAACCCCGTGTTCCCCATCGGTGGACTCCAATTCCCGGCAACGGGGCTCGAGCAGACGATCTCGGACTTCGGACCGCCCTCGGAGTGGCCGAACCTGCTTCGTTTCAACATCGGCAACACCCTCGACGAGCACATGCCTCTGGGTCAGAACAACCGGTTGAGAATGCGGTTGTACGAGGCGCACTCGAACGCTCGGCGGGCGCACCTCCACGGATCCGAAACACCGACGATGAGCTCGCCCTTCGCCTGATCCGTCGGCTGCGCTCGGTTCGGCACCGGGCGGACCACGATTCAATAGTGTTGTGCGGGTCGGAAGGTCCGTGATGGAACGTGTGCGCATCGGAACCGGCGAGGTCCGCCTCGTCTATTGCCTCGGCATCGACATGATCGAGTCGACCATGCCGGGGCTGCGCATGACGCAGGTGGAGCTCGACCGGTTCAATCGTGCACTGGTCGCCCAGATCGAGCCACATCTGGAGGCCCTGAGGTTCGAGGATCTGCTGATCAAGTTCACCGGTGATGGGTGGATGCTGATGTCCCCGGAGGTGCGCGACGCCGAGCGACTGTGCGCGTTGGCGACGCTCATGCGAGAGACCTTCGTCGACGAGATGCAGCGACGGACCGGGCTGCCGTCGACCAGGATCCCGAGTCTCCGAATGGCGATCTGCACTGGAAGAGACATCCGGGTCCAGCTGTGGCACGGCTCATTCGACTGGGTCGGCGACTCGGCGCGAAGAGCGAACCGCAGTGCGGCCTTCTGCTACCCGAACGAGATCGTGATCGACAGTGCCGTTCACAGTCTCATCATGCGGGACTTCCTCACCTCGCGAGTCGACCCCGGCTCACGTCCGGCGCGTTCGGTCAAATGGGAGGAAGAGCTCCCACTGTGGTCGCTCGAAGAACTGCGGATCGAGGCAGCGGAGGACTGGGACGCCGCAGCCGCCTATGTGTACGTGCTCTCGCGCACGGGACGCCTCGACGACGCTGCAGAGGCGTCTCTGCGCGCAGCGAGTCAGATCGACGGTGACGGAGCCGCACTGGAGACCCCGGGGGACCCGCGCACCATCCAGCGGTGGAATCGGCTCATCGCCAACTCTCCTTCGTACGACTCGATCCTCGAGCTGATGACTCGTCTGATGGAGAGCCCGACCGCCCCTGACGCCGCCACGCTGGTCGCGCTCGTCGAGCGCTCACCCACCTTCGACGAAGCGACCAGATGGGTGGCGAATCTCCGACTGAAAGGTGTCCGCCCGGACCAGACCGTGTACACGGCGCTCATGGCACGAGCTCCCGACTTCGACGTCGCCATGGATCTGCTCGCAGACGTCGAAGAAGACGGAGTGGCGGCAGGCGTCGACATGCTGCACGTGTTGATCTCGAAGGCGCCGTCGTTTCGTCGAGCCCTGACATTGTTGACCGGGTTCGCCGACCGCGGCGTCCGACCGGATCTGGGAGTGTTCGGCCGGTTGGTCGCCCGGGCTCCCGGCTACGACGCCGCCATCGGCGTGCTGGACCTGATGCGCAAGTGGTCGGTGACACCCGATGCCTCCGTCTTCAACCGTGTGATCGCAGCCGCACCCGACTCGGAGTCGGCCGGTCAGTGGCTCAAGGTCATGATCGACCAGCGGATTCCCCCTGACGTCCAGACCTTCAACACGTTGATCGCCAGGGCGCCGCGATACGGCGAGGCCACGGATCTGCTCGCCGAGATGCGCCGTCAGAAGGTCGCCCCGGACGTCACGACGTTCAACACGCTGATGGCCCGCGCCCCCGACCAGGAACTGGCGCTCGGCCTGCTTCGCCAGATGGAGTCGGCCGAGGTGTCCCCGAGCGCCGAGACCTTCAAGACGTTGATCGCCCGATCGACGGACTACGCCACGGCGGTCGGTTGGCTCGCAGAGATGGGGCGCAGAGGCGTGCGACCGAACAACGAAGTCTTCAAGGCTCTGATCGCCCGCGCCCCGGACTTCGAGACGGCGTCGGCGTGGCTGCACGAGATGCCCTCTTCGAATGTCTCCCCGAACGCGGAGACCTATCGGACGCTGATCGGTCGCGCTCCCGACTTCGACGCCGGCGTGGCGTTGCTCGAGGAGATGAGGGATCGCGGCGTCCAGGCCAATGTCGAAACGTTCAAGACGCTCGCTTCGCTCACGAACGACACCGGCTCGGGTGAACGACTCCTCGACCTGATGGATGCGGCGGAGGTCCGCTCGAGCGCAGAGGTCTTCCTTCCGTTGATGGCCGGCGCCGACGACCTGGACACGGCACTCCGATGGCTCGAGAGGATGGGGGCGCTCGGGATCGATCCGACGTCTCAGTTGCTCACAACCCTGCTGCAGAAGGCCGGCGACTATCGGGAAGCGACGAGGGTGATGCGTCGTCTGTCGCCCATCGTCGAACCGAACGAAGGAGCATTCCGGGCTCTGGTCGAGCGTGCCGAGGACTTCGAGACAGCTCGTGAATGGGTGGAGCGCATGCGATCCGAGGGGATGCGTCCCGAGGTCGGCG
Source organism: uncultured bacterium (assembly GCA_965364515.1). GTDB lineage: Bacteria > Actinomycetota > Acidimicrobiia > Spongiisociales > ZC4RG35 > JAHEDH01. The sequence continues at coordinate 3,619 of CBDTXZ010000117.1, read as the reverse complement.
TCCTCACGTCACTGCTCGCGAAGCCGCCTGGCCGTTGGGATGGCGACACGCTGCTGCGGTGGTACCTGGCGCTCGACCACCATCCGAGCGGCCCGATGGGAACCGCGATCGAGACACATCGGCTGGCGGGGCGCATCGCCGATGCGCTCCGGCTCGCACTGGACTACCCGCACCTCGACGCGTCGAGAGATCTGTTCCGGCTCCACCCCGAGCCGGCGACCGAGTACTTCGGGCGACTCCTGGACGATGACCCGGGCCATCCGAACGGCCAGTATGCGATGGGCCTGGCGTTGCTCGAGCTCGACCGCACCGACGAAGCGGTCGGTCACCTCGAGCTCGCCAAGGAGCTGGCCAGACCGGGACCCAGGGTTGCCGCCCTGGAGGAGATCATCCGAGCCGCCCGGCCCGAGCACTGAGTGTCGTCACAGGCGCTCCTACGCCCCGACCGACTCGCATCCAATCGCCCTCGTCGTCCGGTGCATAGAGTACGAAGGGTCGCGAGACGGGAGGTGGCGATGACGACCCGCACCCCACCCGGCCGGGTCGGCCGGTCGTTCTCCAGGGCACCCATTCTGCTGTACCGGGGCGGACTCGGTTGGCTGCTGGGAGGTCGCTTTGTGATGATCGAGCACGTCGGACGTGTCTCCGGCCTGCCGCGCAGAACCGTCCTCGAGGTCATCGATCGAGCTGTCTCGTCGCTCCATGTCGCAGCGGCCTGGGGACCCAGGTCGGATTGGTTTCGCAACATCGTCGCCCAACCATCCGTGAAGGTGTCTTCCGGTCGTCGGCGATCGGTCCCGGCGAGCGCCTCGGTGTTGGGTGTCGACGCGGCCGCCGACGTCTTCGAGCGATACGCCACGCAACACCCGAAGGCCGCCGCCGCCCTCGGGAAAGCACTGGAACTCGATCTCACGGAACCGACCAAGGTCGCCTCGGTCGTCCCGGTCGTCAGATTCACCCTCGACGAGTGACCGTGTTGTGGCGGCGCGTCAGACGGGGTCTTCAGACTCTTGGGAGAGAACGCACAGAAAGGCGATGATGCGGACATGACCGAACAACAGACACCCACCGAAACGGGCAGGCCCCCTGCCGTCGACCGCAATCGGCGAATTGCCGCAGGGGCGATCCTCGTGGTGGCCGGCCTCGGATTGTTGGCGCTCCAGGCATTCGAGGGCCTCGGAGACGAGGGCGTCTTGTTCTTCATCGGGACCCTGTTCGTCGTCGGCTACTTCCTGCGGCGCACCTACGGGCTCCTGGTGGCCGGAAGCATCATCCTGGGCGTCGGACTCGGGCAGACCGGTGAGCGCCTGATCGACACCTCGGGAGACGTCACGGTCATCGGGATCGGAGTCGGGTTCGTCTTGATCTTCGTGATCGACCGTCTCTCGAAGGGCGACAGCCACTGGTGGCCACTCGTCCCCGGCGGCATCCTATTGCTCATCGGCCTGTCACAGATCGGTGGTTCCTTCGCCGACATCGCCTCACTGCTCTGGCCCGCGCTGTTGATCGTTGCCGGCGTCGTTCTCCTGTTCGGCGCCATGCGCAGACGGGACTGAGGCCATCGGGAGGCTCGGTCTCCCGTCGCCTCGCACCACTCGGCGCGAGTGATAGGTTCTTTGGATGGAGATCTCTGAAACCGGCGTCGACGCCCATCTCGACAGTCTCGAAGACCCCGAAGTGGCAGAGACGATGCGGACGCTCGACCGGCTGATGAGCCGGTCGATGCCGAATCGGCGGCGGGTCCTGTACGAGGGACCGTTCTGGGGAGGCACCCACCAGCAGATCATCGGATACGGGCACATCGTCCAGCCTCGACCCAGAGGTGACGACGTCCACTGGTTCCTGGTGGGACTCGCCCGCCAGAAGGACCACTACAGCGTGTACGTCAATGCGGTGCACGACGGCAGGTACCTGGGCCAGCACTACGAGGGTCGACTGGGCAAGGTGAAGCTCGGCTCGGCGAGCATTGGATTCAAGTCCCTCGACGTCCTCGACCTTGCGGTTTTCGAGGAGCTGTTGATCCAGGCAGACGAGGTCACCGACCCCGACCCGAGCTGAGGTCTCATCGCACCTGGGTCCCGGTTCACGTTGCTGCTCGCGGCTCGGATGCTCGGGCTCTCGGCTCACATCTCGAGCTTGACGACCGGGATTTCACGGTCGGTGCGTGACTGGTAGGTGGTGTACCCCTCATAGGCCTGTTGCGCGGCGGCCCACCAGCGCGCCCGTTCCTCACCCGTGGCCGTGCGTGCACTCGCAGTCAGTCGACGCCCGTCGATCTGGACGGTGACGGCCGGGTCGGCGACCAGGTTGAGATACCACTCGGGATGAGTGTCTCGACCTCCCCAGGAGGCAAACACCACCGGGGTGTCCCCGTCACGAAGAAAGAGCAGCGGCACGGTGTGCGGACGGCCCGTGATTCGCCCGGTCGTGGTGACCAGCAGCATGTCGTTGTCGACGAGTCGTCGCCCGATCGCTCCACCGGTCACCCGGTAGAGCGCAGCGTGGACACGGGAGAGCCGTTTGGCTGTGACGTCGCGCATCGAACGACCGTAGCCCGGCAGGGGCCTTGTGACTCTGGGGAGTCACTCGCCCGCTGCGGGAGGATACGGCCATGTCTGCCACAACCACGCCGACGGGACCGGATGCGTCATGACGTCGCCGACCGGCAGCTCCCGGAGTCGGATCGGACTCGCCTGGGTGGCGATGGTCGGTGTGGACCTCCTCTCCCATGCGGGCCTGTTCGCAGCGGTGTTCGATCAGGCCCGTGAGCCCGGTCTCCTCGCCGACGAGGTGTTGTTCCGCCGGATTCCGTTCGCCTACGCAACGCTCATGGCGGGAGCACTGGCCTTGTGGTGGATCCTCGAATGGACCGGTTCGACGGGACCGAGTGCACTGGTGATCGGGGCGACTTCCGGTCTGACGGTCGGGTTGATGGGCCTGGGTGCGCTCTGGACCGCAATCGACATCACAGGGCTGCTCGTGGCAGCCGGGATCGTCGTGCTCGTGGCTCAGGGGGTCGTAGCCGCAAAGGTGTTGACGTCGTCGCTCGAGACCCGACCGTTGTCATCTCGTGTGATCGGATTCCTCGTCGGCTGTTTCGTCATCGGTCAGGTCGCCGCCAATCTCGTCGGCTGAAACCCCCTAGCCCTCCCGGTCCAGCAGGTCCGCGTCGACCTAGGATCGGCTGAGGCCATCAGGAGAGCACACATGTCCGAGTCCGCAGACCGCTTCCGCGTCAGAGCCCTCGATGTGGATCCAGACGACTCGCTCAGCGCCGACGAGGGTTGGGTGGACATGGAGGTCCGCTGGCTGATCACCGACGAGAGCGTCGGATCCGAGTCGACGGTCGTGGGACGGACCATGCTCCGTCCCGGCTCGAAGCACGACATCCATCGTCATGCGAATGCCGAAGAGTGGGAGTACGTGATCCAGGGCAAGGCCATCAAGCACATCGGCGACGAGCAGGTGGAGCTGACCGCCGGAGACGTGGTGTTCGTCCCGGCCGGGGTGTTCCACGGCCTCGAGAACGGTTCGGACGCCGAACCTCTCGTGACCGTGTGGGGCTACAGCGGCGCATCGTCGCTGAAGCAGGCCGGCTACGAACTGCCGTGATCGGCTC
>CBDTXZ010000116.1:0-9495 GCA_965364515.1 uncultured bacterium | reverse complement strand
GTCTCCGCTCGCTCGTCGAGGACAGCAGTGACCTTGGTGCGGAGCTCGTCGAAGAACTCGGGCGTGTTGAAGTAGGGGAGTTTGCTGGCGGGGGCCGGCTGGTGGGCCTCCGCAGGCAGCGCGTAGTCCTCGACCTCGTAGCCGACCCGGCGTTCGATCGTGTAGCCGCGCACCCAGGTGCGGTCGACCGCCTCTCGCAGGTCGTCGGCCGTCACTTCGAGCCCGGCAGCCGTGCCGAGTGCCTCGGCGATCAACACCGGGTCGAGCGCGGCAAACTTGCACATCCCGGTCATGTCGTCCAGCAGGGTCATCGGACCCCGGTTGGTGATGGCATCCACCCAGTAGTCCATCCCCGTCTCTCGCTCGAGGATCACAAGGATGAATGTCTTCATCGACATGTGGCCGCCCGCCAGCGCCCACGGATACCCGGGGTTGGAGTGGGGCACGTAGGCCGGGAACTCGACGCCCTTCGACTGCATGGCGAAGTCGAGCGAGCCCGTGCGCATCGAAAATCGAAGCACCCCTTCACCCACCTCGGGCAGTCGACCCTCGGCCGCGGCGTTGACTGCTGCGACGATGGCGTCGTAGTCGCCGTACGAGAGCCCGTCCGCGACCTGGTTGTCGGGGTTCCGCAGATTCCACTCCATGATGTGGCCGAGGCTCACCCCGAGCGAGATCGAATCCATCGCCAGCTCGTCGACCAACGCCACCAGATCCAGCGCCTTGTCGACGTCGTAGATCCCCAGGTTCGACGACAGCAGGATGAACGGCTCGTAGTCCACCTTGGTTCGGAACGGTCCGGCCTCTCCGTTGGCGTCGTCATAGATGTTCTTGTGGCACTTGATCCCGCACAGGTAGCAGCTCTCCGCCTTGACCTCGTAGGGACCCTTCTCCACCTCTTTGCGAGTCAGCGCCACACCGCGGTCTGTCCCGGTCGGGTTGAAGTTGTACTCGGGCAGCACGCCGTTCTCGTGCTGGAGCGGCACCTGACGCCAGGTGCCGCCGGCGCCGTCGTCGCGATACGGCCAGCTCCCCTTGCCGAGGTTGATCTCCTTGTTGATGTCCTTGAGACCGCGTGAGCGGACCCTCGGATTGGGCCCGTCGGCGGCGATCGCATACAGATTCTTGGAGGCGAGCACCCCGCCGTATCCGCCTCGGCCGCAGAAGCGGGACTTCGGGTCGCCGCTCTTCAACTGGTTCTCGGTGGAGAGGGCGATCGATGCGTAGCGCATGTTCTGGTAGTTCTGGGCGGCAGGGCCGATCACCGCGAAGTGGGCATCCGGATATCGCTCGTACAGGGTCAGGATCCGCTTGTTGACATGCAGGTCGCCGAGGTCGGACGCGTCGAGGAACTCGAAGTCGGCCGGCCCGCCAGGCCCCTCCGGATCATCAGACGGGGTCAGGTGGATCATCCGGGGTGAGGGGGCACGCCCGGTGAACACGACCTCGTCGATCCCCAGGCCGCGCAGCTTGGTGCCGAACTTGCCGCTTCCGGCGCTCCACATGAGCCCCGGTTTCCCGCTGCGGGACATCTTGAGCGGCGAATAGCCGTGGAAATACGTGCGGAGACCCGTCATCACCCGGGTGCCGCTGAGCAGACCCAGGTTCATCACGATCGGCGCCGCCGGGTCATAGGCGTCGTCGACTTCCACATCGGCCAGCAGCTTGGTGGCTCTGGCGATCCCACCCAGCACATCCTCCAGGTCAGCACATTGGACCTGTTCGAACCGCACCGTCTCGGTGGTGAGATCCACGTGGTACCGGTTCACAGAGAAGGCGGTGGGTGGCTTCAGGTCGGACTCCGTTGCCTCGTTCTCGATCTGTACCGCCATTCCCGAATACCTCCGCTGGACTCTTTCAGGACTGTAATGGATGGGTGGTCGGCGACAGTCCTACCGCCCAGGCGGATCCCTGACGGGCCATCGCCGCAACCGTGGGGCAGCGCTGAATGCCGGCTTGGCGTGCATCGCTGCCGGGTCCCGCATTGTCGTACCGAGCGGCTCGGCCTGGCTGATGCGCCCACTCGGCGCCCGTCGGCTCACCCGATGACTCTTCGCCGTGCACCGCCTCGGGGGACTCTCGGACACGACGCAGGCGCAGACGAACCCTCAACTTGGGACGAACCGGGCTGGCCCGAGAGAATCACCGCGCTTGGCGGACCGGTTCCTGGGAATCGACTGCTCGAGTATCGGCAGTCGGGTGGACCGGCTCGTCGACGGCGGTGTGAGGCGACCCGCGCAGCCCTGGCAACGAACGAGAACACCAGCGGATTGCTCCGCCAATACTTCCCGAAGAAGACCTCGATCGCGCACGTGAACCGAGCCGACCTCGACCACGGCGAGTCGAGGTTGAACACTTGACCCCCGACAGACGCTCGACTGGCCCACCCCAGCACAACGCCTTGCCCAGCTATGTGCCTACACCACTCGAGACTGCCTTGTCGCTCACAATGAAGGCGATCGTTTTCAGAGGACGTTCTCCGCCGCGAAGCACGCATGGTCGGCAGGTCATGAGCACCCTGCGGTAGTCCGCCGGTGCCGCGAGCTGATGTACTCGGCCTGGGATCAAGAGTGGGTAACGCCTGGGTGAGGAATGACCCACGATCAGGGGTCACGGGGCATCACCGGACGGATCCGCCAAGCCAACCCGCTCTGCACGGCACAGGACGGCACACTCGCTGTGCAGGCCGTCACGGGCCGGGGCCGACGCAGGTTCGATTGCTACCAGGGGCGCTGCGAGTCTTCTCTGAGGGAGCGGTCAGTTCTCGCCGAACTCGATCGTGTCGATGAGGGCTTGTGCCTTGTCGAGCCATTCGACGTCTCCGCGCAGCACCGGAGCGAACAGGACGAAGTCTTCGCCGTTGTCGACTTCCCAGATTCGGTAGTACTCGGTGTCTCGCAGGATGATGCTGCCACCGAAGCCCCGGGTGCGAAGGAATGGGAGTTCTTCAGAACCGTCATAGGTCAGGTCGTAGACGGTGGCGTCGAAGCCTCCGACCTGGGTCTCAGCCTGATTCACGATCGTGACCTCGTCATACTGCAGCCCCATCCCGGAGAGGTCCTCCGGGTTCTCCACCCGGTCGCTGACGGTCTCATGGCCACCCGTCGGCGTTGCGATCAAGAACAGCACGGCGCGAGTGAATGGGGCCTCTTGTGCCGGATCTTCGAAGACCACGCCTTCGGGTTCGGCGATGGGCACGAACCAGCTGTCACTCGTCGTGAGTGAAATCGGAGTCGGGAACTGTCCGAGTTCGATGTCGCCTTCGACGGTGTCGCCAGGGTTGACACCTTCGCCTTCGGTGGTTGTGGTCGTATCGGCGGTTGCGGTGGTGGTTGGTGCGGCCTCGGTAGTTGTGGTCGTGTCGGCGGTGGCGTCATCGGCGTCGCCACCACACGCTGCGAGTGCCAACGCCACTGCTGCGAACACAATCATGCGCTTTGTCGAGGTCATGGGGAGCGGCTCCTTGTCACTTGGACCGGTCACGGGGATCAGCTCCCGATCACGATCGAGTCGAGGAGCAAAACTCACCATCAACATAGCCACCTCCACGGAACACTCGGACACCTCTCGCCGCGTCAAGGGCTCGAATCCACGCATTTCACCATCTTCATTCAGCATTTCGAACAGCGCATAGCTGCACATCTGAGCGGGGGAGGGAGAGACCCCGTTCAGTCGGTGAAGCCGAGGTCGGCCAGCCGTCGGCGTACCGCCGGATCGTCGAGCAACCGCCGCAGGGCCGCCACCGCCGGGCGGTCCCATCGGTCTTCGCGCACGGCCACGTCGTAGCGCTCGTCCGCCACGAACCGGAACTCGAGGCCGGCTCTGGCCGCGATCGTGTCGAGGGTCATCCCCCAATCCGCCCTTCCCTGCTCAACCGAGGCCGCTATTGCGTGGTGGGTCCTCGCCTGGTGCAGGTAGCCGTCGGGGCGGGCCCCGGCCAGGACACCGTCGATCAGGATGCGGGTGCCACTGCCGGGGTTGCGGTTGATCATCCGCCGGTCGCGGAGCGCTGCCAGGAAGGCCTCTTCGTGGTCGAGGAGGGTCGCCAGCGGGTCGTCGGGGCGAAAGACGATGCCTTGACGGCGCCCGTAGCCGCGAATCAACCGGACGCCGTCGGGTAGGAACGGCGTGTTGTACTCCCCGGTCTGCTCATCGAGGAGGTGGACGCCGGCGACGTCCCCCTCGCCACGAGCCAGCGCTGCCAGGCCGGCGGTGGAGCCCACCGGAATCGACTTCACCCGGAACCCCTCTGCCGCCACGAGACCGAGCACGTCGTCGAGGCCGATGCAGTGACTTCCGATGGCCACCACGTCGGCGGTTTGGAGATCCGGGTCGATCAGTCGCACCTCGAGCTCGGACCCGGCCTCGACGTATTCGTGGTTCGCCGGGATCCGGACGAAACCGTCGGCTCTGGCGAAGGCGGTGACACTTCCCGAGCCGGCTCCCAACGGGTACGCGGCCATGCCGGCTTCGCCCTCCACGAGATCGACCAGCGTGTACTCGGCCCGACCCGGCACGGAGGTCATCCGGAACGGCGCCACGGCCTGCACCGTGCGGGCGTCTCCGGCGGACAGTCCGGCCAGCCGCCGAAGCAGCGGGGCCACGAACTCGTGGAACGTGAACACAGCCGAGGTCGGGAACCCCGGCAGCACGACGATCGGAGTGCCGGCGATCACGGCGAGCAGGATCGGCTTGCCGGGCTTGAGCGCAACCCCATGCACCACCACCCCTGGCGAGTCGGGAAACCGAGCGGCCAGGTTGTGGACCACGGTCGCATTGATGTCTCCCTCGCCCTTCGACGTACCACCCGAGAGCAGGACGACGTCGACTGCGTCGGGACCCGAGACGAGCGGGCCGACCGCGGCGTCGAGCAGTCGCTCGTTATCCGGAATCACTCCGCACGCGATGGGCTCGCAGCCCAACTCGGCGACCGAGTCGAGCAGCATGCGCTGATTCGAGTCGTAGACCTGACCAGCGCCGAGCGGCGAGCCCGGAGGGACGATCTCGTCTCCCGTCGACACGACGGCAACCCTGGGTCGGACGTTCACGTCGACCCGATCCACTCCCACCGAGGCCAACACGGTCGTCTCTCGGGCCGTGAGCTGGGTGCCACGACGCATCACCACCTCACCCCGCCCGATGTCGGATCCGGCGAAGGTGATGTTCCCGCCGGGGACCGCAGGCCTGGACACCCGGATCCCGTCAGGGTGCGGTTCCGTGTGTTCGACCATCACCACCGCATCCGCTCCGCGGGGAACCACCCCGCCGGTGGCGATCGCCACCGCCGTGCCCGGCGCCACCTCGAATCCGGTCGGCGCCACCTCACCTGCGGCGAGCGCCACATCGGCGACGGCCCGCATCACCGGCTCCAGTTCCTCCGCCCCGAACGTGTCGGCCGCTCTCACGGCGAAACCGTCCATGTTGGACCGATCGAACGCAGGCACGTCGACTGCGGCGTTGACGTCGGCTGCCAGCACCCGGTGCAGGGCGACGTCGAGCGAAACCCGCTCGACGCCCGGCTCCAGGTGTGCACACGCCGCGTCGAATCGAAGGTGGGCTTCACCCTCATCGATGACGTCCAGAAACTGTCGCTGCCTCATGGCAGGGCCCCGGCGTCGTACAGGTGGACCTCGACCTCGGTCCCTTCCGGGTACCCCTCGAGACCGGAAGGCACGATCACGAATCCCGTCGCACGGGTCACCGATGACAGGACCGACGCACCGGAGACGGCCAGTGGTTCGACCATCCCGTCGCGCACCACCACCCGTGCGTAGTCGGTCCGTCCGATCTGAGAGATGATGCGAGTGCCGAGCGGCCGCCGCACCACGCGGTACGGCCAGGCGGGCGAGAATCCGGCCAGGGTTCGGATCACCGGACCGGCGAAGAAGTCGTAGGCCACGAGACAGGAAACCGGGTTGCCGGGCAGCACCAGCACCGGCCTTCCGTCGATCCGTCCCACTCCGCTCGGCGACGAAGGACGCATTGCGACCCCGTGCACCGTCATCTCGCCGAGTTCAGCCACCAGGAGCGGAACCCGGTCCTCGGTCCCGACCGAGGCCGCGCCGGCGGTGACGATCACGTCGGTGCCGGGTTCGGCCAACGTCTCACGCATCCGGTGGACGTCGTCGGCGATGCGAACCACCTCGGGTACTCCGCCGTCGCGTTCGATCAGCGCCGACAGCATCGGCGAGTTGGAGTCGACGATCCTCGACCCGGCCGGCTTGCGGCCCGGCGGCAACAACTCGTCACCCGAGACGACGATCCGCACCAGCGGCCGTCGCCGCACTCGCACAGGATCGTGACCGATCGATGCCAACAGCCCGACGTCCTGGGGGAGCAGGCGGCGACCTTCTGTGAGCACCGTCGTGCCCGGGTCGATGTCCTCGCCGACCCGCCCGACGTTTCGGCCCGGTGCCACTCCGGTTCGCACGGCGAGCTTCCCGTCGACCTCGTCGGCGTCCTCGGCTCGCACCACGGCATCGGCGTCGTCGGGGACCGGCGCCCCGGTCATGATCCGAACAGCCCGGCCCGCCTCCACCGAAACCTTCGAACTCGAACCCGGCATCGACTGTCCGGAGATCTCCAGCACCACCGGGTCGTAGGTCGAAGCCCCGTAGGTGTCCTCTGCCCGCACGGCGTATCCGTCCATCGTTGCGCGCCGGAACGGCGGCACCGCTACTTCGCTCACGACATCGGAGGCCAGCACCCGTCCTGCGGATTTGGTCACGGACACCGTCTCTGCCTCCAGCGGCTCCACGCCGTCGAGTGCGGCGGAAAGCGTCTTCTCGACGGTCGTTCGTTCACGAAAGCCGCGCATCCGCACGTCGCCGGCGCCACCCGAGATCGCCACGATCACATCGATCTCGTCACCGGGCTGCACCGGAGTGGTGTCGAGTTCGGCCGACGGCACCTCGATCTCCCGGCTGAACAGATGCAGGTGACTGCGCAGCCGGCCGTCGTCGTCGAAGAGGCGGATACGGGTGCCAGGGTGAGCGTCGACGAGCGCATCCAGGACGTCCCGCACCGTGTTCCCCTCGAGCTCGATGACGTGCTGATCCTCTGCGTACCGGCGTATCGCTTCGGGAAGGCGAACCGTCACCACGAGTCGCGCCACACCCGACCGGTTCGGGAAAGGATTCGGGCAACGGCAGTCCGACCTGCGTGCCACAGGCCCCACCCCACGAGCCCGCCCGCGGCGCCGAACGCGACATGGTTGACCAGCGCGCTCGACAGACCGTACAGCTCGACGTTGCGCACGGCGCTGGAGAGCCAGACGTTGGCGAGCACGAAGACGAACTTCGCCACATGGACGATGACGCCGGCTGTCATTGCTCCGAACAGGCGGCTGCCGGTCAGACGTCGCAGGCCGGGAAGGTCCAGCAATGCCGCAACCGATCCATACAGTGCCACGTTGTAGCCGAGCGAATGACCGAGGCCGACCGGGGCCGACCACAGCCCCATCGACACACCTGCCACCGCAGACATTCCGGGACGCCCGTTCAGGAGCCGACCGGAGATCAACACTGCAATCCACCCGACGCCGGCGTGGCCGGGGATGCCGAGGTGGAAGTCCAGGTGCTTCTTGGCGAGAGCACCCACCAACCCGACCACCACGGCGAGGCCCAGGTCGCGCACCAGCCGTCGCCTACCGGCTGCCGCCTTCATGGGGGCGTACGTCTGCATTGACCCAGGTTCCTTCCACGTGTCGAGCGACGACGACCGGCTGACCGTGAAGAAGCCGTGGCCGTACCCAGTCGCCGACATCGATGATAACTCCACCCTCCAGAGTGGTCCCCGTGGGCTCGTCGACGACGCTCGTGATGGCGGTGCGGTCGACGAGGTCGGCCACGGTGATCGGGCCGGACACGTCACGGATCCCCGACAGCCCCACGAAACGCCCATCGTTGCCGTCGGCTCGCAGCGCCGCTCCGCCCAGGGCGCCGATCACGCCATCCTCGGTCCCGCCAAGGCCGGCCAGGGGGATCCCGGCGTCCGCGGCGAGGCCGACAGCCTGGGATCGGGTCACCAGGCCGCGCTGAGCGGCCCGGGCGAACGCCAACACGCTCTCGGGCGCCGACCCACCGATCACCGCAACGCCCGGATCGGAACCGGGGATCGACTCGCGCCTGACGATGGTGGCCACCGCCTCCAAGAGCTCCAGCGGGGTGAGCTCGGTGACGAAGACGATCGCTGCCGCCGAGTTCCGTGAGGTCTTGGGCACCCCCGGCCCTTCGAAGAACTGATGGCGGGTCACACCCAGGCTCTCGGCCAGATCGGCGACCTCGGAGGCCAGACGGCGTGCGAGCGATCCTGTCCCGCCGACGCCCGGCATGTCTGTGTCGTCGATTCCGACGACACAGACCTCAGGGGATGCGGATCTCACCGACGTCCCGTACCCACTGGTCGCGGTCCAGCGACTCGGCGGCCAGCTTGAGCGTCCCCCTGTTGGTGACGTCGAGGATCCAACTCTCATCGACGTCGGCTGCGGCGATGTCCAAACCGACCTCCAAGACGCGTCCTTCACCCATGCCGATCACCTGGGCAGCTTCCCAGTCATCGACTCCGGAGGCGGCGAGGACATCGAGGAGGCGCGGCCCGCTCTGTTCGTCGCCGTCGATGTCCACGGCCGTGAACGTGACGCTCTGCTCGAGCTCGGCCAGTGTCCAATCGGCGGCCACCGCGTCACTGACGACCACCCGGATTACGACGTCGTCGGCCGGTGGGTCGAGGATGGGGGCTCCATCGGCCGAATCGTCGGCCCCGCAGGCCCCGAGGAGGACTGCGACAGCCACCAGCGTGGCCCGGCGGGTGAGCTTCGACATCGTGAACTCCTCGGTATGGGGGACGCGGCCGGTGACGTTACTGCACCGGGATCCGTCGCCGACCGACTCGGCCAACTCGATGATTCTGGACGTGGTCTTAGCTTCGAAATCGGCGGTCAGGGGGCGGTGTCCGCCCCCGGCGCGGTGGGTGGCCAGGGACCGTCGATGACCGATGCTTCGGTATCGCCGGGCCAGGGCGGCATGGCGATGCACAGGAATCGGAGCGGTTGCGTCCCGGTGCATCGGTATTGAAACGCTGTGCCGACCGGGATGTCGATGGAGGTCCCAGCTTCCAGGGCCGTGAACTCCTGCCCGGTGTCGTCCCGGCGCCAGATCTCTCCGTGGCCGGACAGTACGTACCAGAACTCACTGACGGAGGCGTGGACGGTGGCTCGGTTGACCTGGCCTGACGGGACGGTGGAGTGGATCATGTTGCCGGTGGGGCCGTCGACGAGTAGTCGGATTTCGGCCCCAGCGGGGGAGCGGGCATCGGGTTCGTTCGAGAGTGTGCGGGTCTGCATGGTCATCCCTGTGTGGCTTGGTCGGAACTCGGGGACCGCCCGGCTCTCGTGACCGGCTTCGAGAGCTCGGGAGGTGGCTCGGTGTGCCCGGTCGGCTGGGGTCGTCTCTGGAGATAGACGAGGTAGAGCAGCATTCCCGCAGTGAGCAACAG
>CBDTXZ010000115.1:0-9587 GCA_965364515.1 uncultured bacterium | reverse complement strand
TCCGTGATGATCTCAGGCACTGCGATGCTCGCCGGCTCCTCGGGCAAGGACTTCATGAGCACGCTCTTCTACGGGATGATGTACATGGTGCCGCTCCTCATCCCGGCCTTTGCGGCGCTCTTTCCCGGCACGGCGTCGGCGTGGGTGCGTGCGCTCCCGTCGTTCCCGCTCGTTCAGGGACTGGTCGACGTGACCACCTACGGCGCCGGCTGGTCGGAGACGCTTCCTGAGTTGACCGCGCTCTTCGTGTGGTGCGTCGGGTTGTTCGCGCTCGGATTCGTGGTGTTGAGGAGAAAGGTGCAGTCGCTGTGAGCCTCACCCGTACGCTCGAAGTCCTCAAGAAGGATCTGCAACTCGGACCTCGATCTCCGATCTTCTTGTGGGTGCTGTTGCTCCCGCTCCTGATCACCTTCGTGCTCCAGGTCACGTTCGGAGATCTGTTCGACCCGCAACCCCGTCTCGGCATCGTCGATCAGGGAGCGTCTGCGATCACGGCCGACGTCGGAGAGATGCCGGGAATCGAGTTGACGCTCCTCGACGACGTGGAAGACCTGAAGGGTCGAGTCGAAGCGAACGACCTGGACGCAGGGCTGGTCCTTCCGGCCGGATTCGACGACGACGTCCGCTCGGGTGCCAACCCGGCGCTCGAGTTCTACGTGGGCGGTGAGAGCCTCGCGTCGAACCGGGTGATTCTGGCCGTGACCACCCTGGACATGATTCGCCAAGTCGAGGGCAAGGCACCCCCGGTCGAGGTCGACGTCGTGTCGCTGGGAGACGAGTTGCTGCCGCTGTCGGTCCGCCTGGTTCCGTTCGTCGTGATGTACGCCCTGTTGATCGCCGCCGTCTTCCTGCCGTCGTTCAGCATCGCCGACGAACGTGAGAAACACACGCTGGAGGCCCTGGTCGTGACGCCGACGAGATTGTCGGAGGTGGTCGCCGCCAAGGGCGTGCTCGGCTTCGGCCTTGCGATCGCGATGGCGATCGCGACGCTGTGGCTCAACGGCGCCCTTTCGGTCGAGGCCGTTTCGCTGCTGGTCGTGCTCGTGATCGCTGGACTGTTGCTCACCGAGATCGGGCTGATCTACGGCACCGCATCCAAGGACGTGACCGGAGTGTTCACGCTCATCAAGGGCACCGGTTTCATCCTCTTGGGGCCGACCATCTTCTACATCTTCCCCGACTGGCCCCAGTGGGTCGCCAAGCTGTTCCCCACCTACTGGGTGATCAATCCGGTGTACGAGGTGACGATCAACGGTGCCGGGTTGAGCGCCGTGTGGAGCGAGTTGGCCATCGCCGGAGCTGTGATCGTCGTGATGATCGTTCCCCTCAGGTATCTGATCGGACGTCTGGAGAACAAACTGGCGATTGCAGGCTGATCGGGAGAGCAACTCGGTACCGCTCCTGACGAGAAGACGTGGGCGGGCGGACTCGACCTGCCCGCACGTCACCACGTCGGTGTTCCAGGACCCCCGGGGGTCTCTGCAGTCGCCCTGCTCGCTCGGATGCGCACCCTTTCGCGACTGCGGCCGAAGGTGCGTCGCCTTCGGCCGCAGACGGCGCGGTTCAGGTTCTGGAGAGGTCTCCTCCCGTGCGAGCGGCGGCGTCGTCAGATGGCGCCGGCCCATTCGGCGGGGGAGTCGTCCCCGGCTCGCTGCCTCCCGCATCCAGCCGGAACGGCGGGTACTCGTCGGTCATCAGCGCCACATAGGCCCCGACCCGATAGACCCACCGATTGAGCCCCATCACCAGGTCGAACAGGCCCTGCGGGTATCTGCCGGTGAACAGCAGCGCAATGGCTGCGATGAAGACCAGCACACCGAGAAGCCCGCCTCCGGCGTCCAGCACGGCGCCGCCCGTTTCGCCGATGTCGGTGGTCCACCAGATCAGACCGCTCGTGAGCACACCGACGATCAGATAATGCGGGATCGCCAGCAGCCACCACTTCACCAGGACCAAGCCCCGGGAGAGTTCGCCGGGGTAGGCGACGTCGAATCGGGCCGGATAGTCGGCGTCATCGAGCGTGAACGGCGGATAGACGTCGGTGCCCAATGCGCTGAACGAGTAGAACCCGACTCGCCACGACCAGCGCATCACGCCGACGTTGAACCGGAAGATCGATTCGGGGTATCTGCCGGTGAAGAGGATGGCAAAGAAGGCCACCACCGTCAGGAGGGCGAAGGCCACCCACAGGAAGGCGAGGGCTATGAAGTGTGGAATCGCCAGGAACCACTTGACCAACCACAGCCAACGACTCAATCCCGGATCGAGTTCGCCTTCGATCAGCACGGGGTAGGTCCCGAATCCGCCCGCCGGCGCCGCGATCGGCGCTTCCCCCTCGGTGCGGCTGACGGCGATCACCAGCAATCCGGCGGTGATCGCTGCTAGGAACAACCCGATGACGATCATTGCAGCCGCGACCGGGATGATCCACGCGGTCTGTGCTGCCCCGACAACCTCGACCGAGACCCCGGCGCCGGCATCGGCGTTCATGATGACCGCCATCCAGGAGCCTGCTTCGAGGTCGAAGGTGATCGACTGCGTCCCCGACCCTTCGGACGAGACCTTCCAGAAGGTCTGATCGGCGGGTGGTGCCGTCGGCTCCGTGCTTCCAGTCGTGTCGTAGGTCACGTCGTCGGCGTTGGGGCCGATGCCGGTGATCTCTGCGCGTCGGACGTCACCGAGGTATCTGTCGACGTCTTCTTCGGCTCCGATTCCGATGAACACCGGTCCCACGTCCGATTCGGCCTCGAGTCTCACGGTCGCGAGCCGGCCGGCTGGGAACCAGTCCTCGGGTTGGGATCCGAGATCGATCTCCGTCGACGTGATGGCGTACGTGGAAGTGTCCAGGGCTATGGCCTGGCTCTCGAAGAAGCCGTCGTCGGTGCGCTGGGTGTTGTAGGCCCAGAGCAATCCGGCTCCACCTCCGAGGAATCCAGCCGCCATCAGCCCAATGAGTGTGCCGATCACGGCCAGCGCGATCTTGCCTGGTCTCATGTGATAGACCTCCTTCGCTCCAGATCATGCCCCGGTGGCGAAAGGAGCGGAAGGGTCGAACGGCCACCTCGAGAAAACAGATCTCCTGCTTCGGTTCTCGGATCCGACGCTGCGATCCGCAACGGCCCGCCGAGGGTACGCTCGGGTGCATGCTGCCGCTCGACGTCGAAGGCCCGGTGACGATCGAGGTCTTCACGATTGCGCGGCTCGGCGAGATGCTCGTGCTCACCGGGCCGTGTGGTCCAGCACCGTGGCTGATCGAGACCGGGGAGGGTGAGAACCCGCTCGCCACCGCAGTGCGGATCATCAAAGGGGCTCTCAGCGAGTCCCTTCTGGTGCACTCGACGTCATGGAGGTTTGAGCGCAATGCCGTGATTCTGACCTTTCTGGCGGTGGTTCCCGATAGCGGAGACATGGACGTCGCGCCGATCGAGCGGTCCGCCCTTGCCCGAAATGCCGAGCATTCCGCTCCGGAACAGATCTCGTTCGGTCAGGTCCTGGAGCACGCGTTGCGGCACCTCGCTTGGCTTGCGGAGGACGATGAGGTCGTCCAGTCCGCTCTCGATACCGAATGGCTGGCCCTGCTCGATGGCTACGTCCCCGAACCGTTCCGACAACTGAACTGAGGAGGAAACAATGAAGGCGTATCTCTTGACGTGTACGTGCGGATGGGAAGCCCGCGGAACCGAGGACGAGGTCGTCGGCGCCGCTCAGAACCACGGTCGCGACATCCACAACATGGATGTGACTCACGATCAGGCCATGGCGATGGCGCAACCCGTCGAGGGCTGAGGCCGCCTCGTGGTGATCCATCCTCCCTGAGGATGAGATGAGGGTGCCGGATATCGTTCTCCCGGCCCAGTTGGGAAGCTGCCTCTCGGGTGATGACGCCCGAGAGACCGAGCCTCAAGGTGGAGTCATCGGAACAAACGAACAAGGAGGATCCGATGACACTCGCACCACCGAAGACCGCAACCGCTGCGTCGATCGCCAACGGCGTCAAGGTGTATGGCTCCGGCGACTCGGCCGTCCATGCCCTCGATGGCGTCTCGGTCGACTTCGAACAGGCCCGCTTCACGGCGATCATGGGCCCTTCTGGCTCGGGCAAGTCGACGCTGCTCCACACCCTCGCAGGCCTCGACACGCTGTCGTCGGGCACGGTCCACATCGGCGAGACCGAACTCGGATCGCTCAGCGACCGCCAGCTGACCATGCTCAGGCGGGAGAGCGTCGGCTTCATCTTCCAGTCGTTCAATCTCATCCCGACATTGACCGCCGAAGAGAACATCAAACTCCCGCTCACGATTGCAGGTCAGAGCGCAGACGAGGGTTGGTTCCAGACCATCGTCGGCACGGTCGGGATCAGGGACCGGTTGACGCACCGGCCATCGGAGTTGTCCGGCGGTCAGCAGCAGCGCGTCGCAGCGGCCCGCGCATTGGTCTCTCGGCCGGACATCATCTTCGCCGACGAGCCGAGTGGGAACCTCGACTCGACGAGCGGAGCCGAACTGCTCGGATTCATGCGACAGGCGGTCCGAGAGTTCGACCAGACGATCGTGATGGTCACGCACGACCCGGTCGCAGCCGGCTACGCCGACCGGGTGGTGTTCCTCGCCGACGGCACCGTGGTCGACGAGATGTTCGACCCGACCCCTGAGCGTGTCCTCGACCGCATGAAGACCCTGGGAGGCTGATCGTGTTCATCACCGCACTCAAGGGCGTCGCCGCCCACCGCGCCCGTCTCTTCATGACGGCGCTCGCAATCGTGCTCGGAGTGGCATTCGTCTCCGGCACCTTCGTGTTCACCGACACCATCAACGCACGGTTCGAGACCCTGTTCTCGGATGTCTACGCCGGTGTCGATGCCAGCGTCCGACCCGAGACCCCGGAATTCGGGGCCCAGCCGGGTCAGAACCCCGGTTCGTTCGACGAAGCGCTTCTCGCAGAGGTGTCTTCGGTCGACGGTGTCTCCATCGCCGAAGGCTCGGTCGGAGGCTTCGCGCAGATCATCGCACCGAACGGGGACCCGATCGGCGGTCAAGGACCACCCACACTCGGCTTCACCTGGATCGACACGCAGGCGCTCTCGTCTGTCAACGTCGCCGACGGCAATGGTCGTGCACCCAGCGGTCCTGGCGAGGTCGTCATCGATGTCGGCACTTCCGAGGCCAACGGCCTCTCGGTCGGGGACGAAGTCGAGATCCAGACCCTTGGCGGAACCGAGCCGTTCGAGATCGTCGGTCTGGCCAATTTCGGCACCGAAGACAACCTCGCCGGCGCCACCCTCTCGATCTTCAGCCTCGATGAAGGCCAGCGGCTGTTCGGGCTCGAGGGCCGATTGACGTCCATCGACATCCTCGGAAACGACGGCGTGACACCCGACGCACTGGTCGAGACGATCGCACCGATCCTGCCGGACGGCGCCGAAGTCGTCACGGGTGACCAGCAGACCCAGGAGCAGCTCGACTCGATCACCGACGATCTCGGCTTCCTCAGCACTGCGCTGCTCGCATTCGCCGGTGTCGCAGTGTTCGTCGGTGCCTTCGTGATCCAGAACACCTTCCGGATCGTCGTCGCCCAGCGGATCCGTGAGCTCGCGCTCTTCCGTGCGGTCGGAGCCACCGGACGCCAACTCGTGTCGCTCGTGACCTTGGAAGCTCTCATTGTCGGAACCGTCGCATCGATCCTCGGTGTCTTCGCCGGAATCGGCGTCGCCACCGGCATCAAGGCTGCGATGAACGCCGGCGGATTCGGAGTGCCGGACGGCCCGCTCACCGTCGAGCCACGCACGATCGTGGTGGGCCTCACCGTCGGGATCGTCGTGACGGTCGTATCAGCACTGCTGCCGGCTCGCAGGGCAGCGACGGTGCCGCCGGTCGCAGCGATGACCGAAGCAGCTGCTCCGGCCTCCGGCCGCTCGCTCCGTCGGCGTTCCATCGGTGGGACGATCACCGCAGTGGCGGGTGGGGCGTTGCTCGCTCTCGGACTCGTCGCCGAGAACGGCGCGTCGTTGACATTGGTCGCCCTGGGATCGCTGACCATCTTCATGGGCGTGTCGGTCCTCGCACCCGTGTTCGCCATCCCCGTCGCCAAGGTGCTCGGACGGCCATTGCCCGGGATCACCGGAGATCTGGCACGCGAGAACACGATCCGACAGCCTCGACGGACCGCCTCCACGGCAGCTGCGCTCATGATCGGCGTCGCGCTGGTCTCGTTCGTGTCGATCTTCGCAGCGTCGATCAAGGCGACGGTCTCCGAGACGCTCGAGGGAGCGTTCCCGGCCGACCTGGCGTTCCAGTCGACCAACTTCACGGTCGGCGTGAGCCCCGATCTCGAGTCGGATCTGGAAGCACTCGGCGAGTTCGACGTCGTCTCCGCCATCCGGACGGGCTTCATCCGCATCGACGGACAGGAACTGAACGTCGCAGCGGTCGACGGTGACGTCGAGGCCGTCTACGACATGGCTCCGAGCGTCGACGTGTCCTCACTGGGATCTGGCATCCTGGTCGCCGAGTCCGTGCTCGACGAGTGGGGATGGTCGGTGGGCGACACCGTGGACGTCGAGTTCGCAGCCACCGGGATCGTGTCGACCGAGATCGCCGGCACGTTCGAGGACCAGACGTTCGGCAACTACATCGTTTCGCTGGACACGTACCAGGCGAACTTCCCGGTCGAGCAGATCGCGATCACGTTCGCCTCGCTCGCCGACGGCGTTGAGATCGAAGCGGGCCAGGCGGCGGCAGAGACCGTGCTCGCCTCCTTCCCGAATCTCGACATGAACACCGCATCCGAGCAGATCGCCGAAGCCGAGGCGCAGGTGGATCAGATGGTCGCCCTCTTCTCAGGGCTCCTCGGCTTGGCAGTGGTCATCGCCGTGATCGGTATCGCAAACACGCTGTCGTTGTCGATCGTCGAACGGACGAGGGAGATCGGGCTGCTCAGAGCAGTCGGACTCACCCGTCGTCAGACGCGCAGGATGGTCCGTTGGGAGGCGATCATCGTCGCCGTCTTCGGCGCCCTGCTCGGCGTGCTCGTCGGCTCCGGCCTCGGATGGGCGACCGTGTTCTCTCTCGCAGACGACGGCCTCGGGACCTTTGCGCTGCCGGTTGGCCAGCTCGCCATCTGGCTGGCGTTGGCGGCGGTGGCCGGTGTCGTTGCGGCTGCGGGCCCCGCCCGGACGGCATCCAAGATGAACGTCCTGGAGGCCATCTCCTACGAGTGAGCCCTGCACCCCATCCTCCTCCTTGGGGTACACCGAAACGCCCGGATCGAACGATCCGGGCGTTTCGGTCGTCACAGCCGAGCCGGTCAGGCTGCAATCGGGTAGTCGGTTTCGGTCAGGGCGACCAGTGCGTTCCATGCGGCCACGGCCACGTCGCGGTCGAGAACGTGAGGAAGCTCGACGCGATGGAGGGTGCCAGTCATCTTCTTGGGAGCGGAGGCATAGAACCCGCCGGTCCTCGACGAGCTCCACGTGGTTGCCTCGACGTAGCGCGAAGCCGCAGTCTCGACCGATGCCCCGAGCCCCAACCTCCTCGGTGCATACTTGAGCGCCGGTTGCATGACGTTGCGCATGAACCACGAGGCATTCCTCGCCGCTTGGGTGTTCGGAGCGCTCCCCGGTGAGACGGCGTTGACGGCCATGCCGTCGGGGAGCTTCTCTGACAAGGCCAAAGCCCACCACGCAACGAACAGTTTCGTGTTTGCATAGGTCGTGGACGCCTTGAATCTCGAGGGTTGCTCGCCCCGAACCAATGCCGCTGCCGCAGCGGAGAGATCGCCGCCGAAGTCGCTCGCTGCCAAGGTGGGGAGGTCGGTCGGCGAGAACGTCGGAACATCGCCTCTTGCGGCTTCCGATCCTGCGATCACGATCCGTGCGCGAGGACCGAGCAGACGGTCGCCGAGGAGGCGCATCGTGAGGACATGGTGGCCCACCAGAGATGACGCAAAAGTCAGCTCGAATCCGTCCGACGTCCACTTGCGCTCATCGGTGCCGACGATGCCGGCGTTGAGGACGAGCGCGTCGATCACGTGACCCCGCGCTCGCAGTTCGGCTGCGGCGGCGTCGACCGACGAGGAGATGGACAGGTCGACCCCGAGAGGTTCGAAGACGGCGTGTCCGGTCTCGTGGACCAGGCGCTTTCGTGCAGCCTCGGCCTTCTCGGTCGTCCTGCCTGTGACGATGACTCGTCCGTATCCCTTTGCAGCGAACTGCCTGGCGGCCTCGTATCCGAGGCCCGATGTGGCTCCAGTGACGAGTGCGGTACGTTCGGTGTTGTCTGTCATGTTTCTACCTTTCTGGTTGCTTCCACATGGCCCTTGAGGCCGTCGAGCGACCTCGCGAGCATGCGGCTCATCAAGTGATTGGTCGTGAGAGTGTCGATCACGGGCCCGATGGGCCCGAACGCCAGGTGATAGTCGGCGATGGCGTCGACGATGGCCCCCCCGGGAGCGGAGCGAACGATCAGACCCATTTCGGCCGAGCGAATGCCTCCGTGTGACTCGACCGCAAACCACATCTCTCTTCCCTCGGTCCACTTCGAGACCACTTCTGAGATGTGGCCACGCGGAACGAGCTCACACGTCCGGGAGGCTCCCAGGCCGCTTCGACTCGATCCGCACCGAGCCGACCGCACGTTCGGGTTCCAGTCCGCAACTGCGCCCAGATCCGACATCACCGACCAGACCGTCTCCGGGAGGGAGCTGATCTCGATCGAACGCACGATCCGGGTCACGACCCTCGAGTCCTCTCGATCGTCACGCGGCGACTCTGGTCACTTCGTCGAGCGGGAGGCGGACTCCCTTCCCGACGATCTCCCCGGTCTCGGTGTGGTGCTTCAGCCCCGCGAAGATTCCTTGCCACGACTTGGCGAACTGCTTGCGGATCAAGATTCGATCCATGAGCGACCCGATCGGGCCGAACTTGGTGTCGTACGACATCGTGCCCTGGGCGATCGTGTGTCCGTCTTCCTCCGACACGGAGATTCGGGCGACGATGTTCTTGACCGGAGGCAGCCTGTCTCCGTCGTAGATCTCGAGCGAATAGCTTCCGGCGTCATCCCACTCCAGGATGCGCTCCTTGACGTTTGCGCCGCTGAGCGTCAGATCGCAGAACCGCTCGGCACCGACTCCCCGGTTTGCCTCGGTCAACGACCGGGACGTGATCACGCTCGGGTTGTACTTCCAGGTCCCACCGAAGTCGGCGAGTGCATCCCAGACCACATCACGTGGAGCATCGATGTCGACCTTTGCGGACAGTGTTGTCATGTTCGACTCCTTCGTTCCGTTCCGGTGGACTCCACCGGACCTCCACGAACATGACAGGCCACGCTGTGGGATCGCTGTGGGATCGCTGTGGGCGGGTCGGCTTGGCAGGATGGGCCAGTACTGTCGCACCGATGAGGTTCGAAGTGCTGGGACCCGTTCGGATCGGGTCGGAGGGTGACATGCGCCCGATCGGCTCTGAACGTCAGCGCGCCGTGCTCGCCCACCTGATCACGGCCAACGGGCAGGTGGTCCCCGCAGACGAGTTGATCGAAGCCGTCTGGGGCGACAGACTTCCGGCGAACCCCCAGAACACCCTCCAGCACGCG
>CBDTXZ010000114.1:0-9680 GCA_965364515.1 uncultured bacterium | reverse complement strand
ACCATTCGACATCGAGGACGTCGTGAGCGCATGGAGGTCGGCTCACAGGATGCGACACAGGTCGGCTCCTGGCGGCCTGTTCGGTTGATCCTCACCGAACCCGGACTCCGAGCGGAGGCCCACGGCGTTCCGGAGCGACGGACGAGCCTGTGTCGGGGGCCGGTCTCTCCGAGCCACCCGCACACTAGGGTCCTCCTCGACTCATCCACCAGAGGAACCAATGAGACTCGACACTTCTTCTGCGCGCTCGCTCGGACCCCTCCCCGACGTTGGAGCCCTGGCGTTCGGCCACTGGCGTTTCGCAGGTCACGACGTGCCCGAGGCCGTCCAACTCGTGGAGACGGCCATCGATCTGGGAATGAACCTGATCGACACCGCAGACGTGTACGGACTCGATCGAAGCGGCGAGGGCTTCGGAGACGCCGAGTCACTCCTCGGTTCCGTCTTCGAGGCCTCTCCCTCTCTCCGGGACCGTGTGGTGCTCGCCTCGAAAGGGGGCATCATGCCGGGTGTGCCGTATGACTCGTCGCATTCGTACCTGACGGCTGCGCTGGATGGGTCGCTGCGACGGCTCGGGGTGGACCGCATCGACCTCTATCAAGTCCATCGGCCCGACATGTTCACACACCCCGAGGACCTCGCCACGACCCTTCGTGGCTTCATCGACCAGGGGAAGGCCGGCGCGATCGGGGTCTCCAACTTCACACCGGCCCAGACCGAGGCGCTGGTGGCGTTCCTCGGAGACGCCGTGGTGTCCACTCAGCCACAGTTCTCGGCAAACCATCTCGGACCGCTTCGGGACGGCACTCTCGACCTCGCAATGCGTCTCGGGCTCCGGCCACTCGCATGGAGCGCACTCGGAGGCGGTGCACTGGCAACGGGACACAACGTCCGAACGGAGTTGATGCTCGAGATCGATGCACTCGCCGCGCGCGAGTCGGTCGATCGCAGTGCGATCGCACTGGCCTTCGTGCTCGCGCATCCTTCCCAGCCAGTGGCGATCGTCGGCTCGCAGCGGGCGGATCGACTCCGCACGGCCACGACCGCGCTCGACGTCTCCCTCACGAGGGAGGACATGTACAAGCTGATCGAGGCGGCGGAAGGGGAACCGCTTCCGTGATCGCACGTCGGGAAGCGACCGACGTCACGTGAATGGGCGGCAGGATCAGAACCAGATGAAGGGCCCCGGTCCCGTCGCCGGCACCCGGTCTGCGACACCCGAGGAGATCCGATGCGCCACGTGGGCGCACACGGCCGCATCCAGCGCATCGTCGGGGTGGAGTTCCCCAGCGATGATCGGCACGTCGATGCCGACCGCACTCAGGCAGTCGAGCCGCTGCCGGAGCCCTGACCAGCGTTTCTTCGAATCGAGCGGGCCGCCGTGGATGCGCAGATAGGCCAGTTCCGGGTGGGTCTCATACCAGTCGGCGGTGCGGGCGGCGCTCGCGTCACTCACGGCCGTTCGGAGGTTCCACGCCTGCTTCGAGTAGGCCTCGCCCCAGCGCGCACGGGCCGCAGCACGACTCGCGGCGGTGTAGTCCTCTGCGTAGAGCTCTGCCGGCAGAGAGCGAAACACCGAGCTGCGCCGCGGCCCCAGCAACCGTCGGGCCTCCTCCTCGGCCGGTCTTCCGATGCTGTCCGAGGGGAGATCCAACGGAACGTCGATAGCGACGACGTCGGCGGTGATCTCGGTCCCAGACAACTGCTCCACGATCTCGGCCCCGTCGAACCGACCATCGCTCAGGTAGACGACGAGCCACGATCCGCGTGCGATGTCGACTCCGGCGACTCGGCTCATGACACCAGCAGCGTTCCGACCACCCACGCCAGAAACAGCACGATCGACGACAGGAGCACGACCCTCGTCTCCTTCCATTTCACCGCGCAGAGGCCTCCGACGCCGATGGTCGCGACCGACCCGATCGCCGTCCACCAGACCGGTACCAGTCCGGCGAAGGCAGCACCGAGAACGAGGACGGCCACCACGATGACGAACCCGCCGGCGACGAGGGCGTACAGGACCTGACGTTCGGTCGGGGCCTCCGGTGAGACGCTCACCGAGCACCGCCGTCGTCCGACACGACCCCTGCTGCCACCCCGACCCGGCGGTACCACTCGGCGAGCGAGCCGACGGTCTCATGGGCATTGAGGCCGCTCGGGTTGGGGACGACCCACAGCTCCGAACCTTCGAGATCCGCGCTCTGACGACCGACCACCGCCCGGCTCATCCGGAATGCCGTCCGGAAGGCTGTGATTCCGGCGATCGCCACCACGGCTGGCCCGAGTTCCCCGACCTTCGCTGCGAGCACCTCGCCGCCCTCTCTCAACTCTGCCGTCGTCAACTCCGAGGCCCGGGCGGTGGCCCGCGGAACGATGTTCGTGATCCCGATCCCACGGTCGATCAGATGAGCACGATCGGACTCGCTGAAGCCCTCGCTCCTGTCGATCTCCCGATGGATGACTCCGGCCTGAAGGAGCGCCGGGTAGAACCGGTTGCCCGGATGGGCGAAGTGCGTCTGGGTCGCAGCGGTCCACAAGCCGGGGTTGATGCCGACGAACAGCAGCCTGAGCCCGGGCCCGATGAGATCGGGGACGGTCGTGTCCCGGAAGGACTCGAGCTCGGCAGCGGTGAATCCCATTCAGAGGTGACGGCCGAACACCGAGATCCGGATGGAGCAGCGACGGGCGCGAACCGAACGATTCGCTCCCCGCCTCGATCCGGAGTCGGCACAGCAGGTCTGTCGACGTCTCACAGGCCCCGATCGTACCGGGGACATTCGGCTCACCGCTTCCGGCGCATCAGACGCTCGAGCGTCTCCGAGTCGGAGGCTGTTGCCTTCTCCTGGGAGGCGGATCGTCGTGCCTCGACCTCGGCGACTCTTGCTCGCTCCCGCCTGGTCTCCGACGTCATCCCGCGTTTCCATTCGTCGGCGTCTCCTTCGATGAGGACGAGGCGCCGCAGGGCGACGTCGATGAGGAAGATGACGAGTCCCAGCAGGGTCAGCAACGGCCAGAGCGGTCGTTCGATGCGGCCGAGGGCCGGTGCGGGGTCGAAGATCGCCTGCACCGCCGGATCGAGCCGTCCTGCGGTGATCGAAGCGAGGTCGCCGCCGAGCGAGGGGTCCGGAGCCCTGAACGCGAACTCCTGTTCGTAGCTCGAGACGGCGCCGGAGCCCGAAGTGATCGTGCCCCCGGAGCCGTCCTCCATCGTCACTGCGACCCAGTAGGCCCCGGGGGCGATCGCGGGGGCTTCGGCGGTGAACGTGTCGGCTGCGGTTCGAACCATCGGTATGGCTCGCGTTTCACCATCAGGGGTCCGGACACGGGCGACGGCGGTGGCAGCGTCGCCCATGCCGCCTGCCGGGGCCAGGATCCGCACGTTCCCGTCCTCGACGAACACCTCGGGGGCACGCTCCCGGCCTGCGGGGAGCACCTCACGCACGGCCGTGCCCCAGAACGAGACGAACCCCTCCCAGTCGACCCAGCCGGCCGACCAGCGCGCTGTGGCGTCTGACGTCCATGCAGTGACCCGACCGAGCCCTCGCTGCCAGGACGCGAGCAGAGGATCACCCTGACCGATCTCGAGGTTGACTCGGGCCGTCGGCTTCTCCTTGGTGAGGACGTAGCCGAACAGCGGCGGAGTCGAAGTGAGGACTTCGGTCGTCGCCGAGGCGCTTCGGAGCGCGGGGAAGAACGAGCCCTCGGTGGCGAGATTCCGAGCAACGGTCAGCGTCTCCTCGACGAAGATCTCCGGCACGCTCTCCAGATCGGTCCCGGGGTAGAACCGTCCTCCACCGACATCGGCCATTCGCTGGAGAGTGGTTCCGGGGCCTTCGCCGGTCCCCAGAACCGACAGCGTCACACCCGCGTCGGCGATTCTCCGAGAGACCGGGACCAGGTTGGCGTCGTTCGGATCCCACCCATCGGTGAAGAGCACGATGTGGCGAAGCGCGTTCGGGACGCCTTCGAGCTCCTCGAGCGCTGCCTCGAGCGCCACCCCGATCTCGGTGTCACCGTTGGGTGTGAGGCCTCCGAGTGCGTCGTCGACGGCCGCCGGATCCGGCTTGGCACCCAGCGGGATCACCCAGTCGTATCCGCTCGAGAAGGACAGCACGCCCACGGTGTCGGTGTCGGCGAGGGCGTCGATCGCCAACGCAGCCCCAGCGCGGGAGATGTCGGTCTTGTTGGGGCCGGAATCGTCGAACTGGCCGTTGTTGCAGTGACAGCGACCCATCGATCCTGACGTGTCGATGACGAGAACCTCTGCAACCGGCTGTCGTCGGATGAGATCGTCCGGATTGGACGAGAGGGGCAACACCGCCTCCAAGGCGGTTTCGTGGTAGTCACCGAGTCCGTATGCCTGATCGCCACCGATGACCAACAGCCCACGGCCGAGATCCTCGACGAAGCCTGCGAGCCGCTCCGCGTCTGCACCGTCAGGCTTGGGAACGTTCACGAGTACGACCGCGTCGAACGCGAGCAGCCGAGCCTCGTCGGGAACGGACGTCACCAGATCGACCGCCAGGCCTCCGGCTTCGAGCGCCGCCACCAGTTCCGAGGCCTCCCCCTCGACGGCTTCGACCACTGCGACGTTTGCGGGACCGAGGACCCTCGAGACGCCCTCGGCAGCGTTGTTCTCGCCCCTTGTGTCGAAATCCGCATCGATGTCGACCGAAACCGTGAGCGCGCCTGGTTCGCTCACCGGCACGTCGACCTCCACGGTTTGTGTGCCGGGCTGGACGTCGATGTCGATGCGGAACGGGTCTCGTACACCATCGTCGATGAGGAGGGTGGCGGGACCGGCGGCGTTCGATCTGAGTGTGATCCGGGCAGTTGCAATCTCACCGGTCCGAACGGTGGTCGGCAGTCGAACCGACTCGACCAGGACGTCGGCGCTTCGGGCCGTCTCGAGCGGGATCACGTCGACGGCGACTCCGTCCGACTCGAGCTCGCGAGCTGCGATCCGGGCATCGCCCGACGTTTCGACCAGATCCGAGAGGATCACGATCCGCCGTGAGCCCTCGGAGGGAAGCAGCGACCCCGCTGACCGCAGTGCCGTTTCGAGATCGGTCGCCGACCCCTCGGACACCACTCCGATGCGGACCTCGTCCAGCCCCACCGTGAGGGCCGTGTCCACCTCGAGACCGGCTCCGAACACGCCGATGCCGATGCGATCCGTCGGGCCCGCAGCTGCGAGCGCCCCGTCGACGAGCCGCTCCTGATCAGCACGGGCTTCGGAGCCGATCGAATCGGAGCGGTCGAGCAAGAAGAACACTGTCTTCTCGTCGACGGCGCTCACGACGGCGGGCTGGGCCACCGCCAACACGAGGAGCGAGATCGCCGCAGACCGGGCGACGATCGACCACCGGTGCTGCGTACGTGGGACCCTGCGAACGCCCGAAGATCCGATCCGCCAGATCAGCCAGAGGACGAGCGGGATCGCCGACAGCACGAGCGGGAACGCCACGGTCAAGCCAAGACCTCCCGGTCGTTTCTGCGATGGCCGCCGCGATGGGCGAACCACCATTCGAACACCATCAGTGCGACGATGGCCGCGATCAGCGACGGAGCCCATTCCCTGATGATCGAACCGGAGGCCGTGGATGTCTGCTCCGGAGCGATCGTCTCGATGTCGCGGGATCCCGCCGCCGACTCGGCTCGGTCGAAGGAACGCACGGCGATCGGTCCGTCGATGGCACCTTCATCGGTCACGTAGGCGACCGAGTACACCCCCGGCGTACCGGTTTCGTCGAAAGCGAGCACCGGATCGGTGATCTCGGCGATCACGTCACCATCGCGACGCACCACGGTCGTCGACCCTGCCGGCGGTGAGATCTGGATCGGGGTTCCTGCGACCGCCGTTTCGATCGAGCCGGCGGAGGCCCCTCCGAGCCATTCGAGGATCCTGGCACCGAGGATCGGGAACCCCACCTGGACGGGCAGGTTGGATCGCGTGAGGTCGAACGTGAAGTACGCAACCCGGTGCCCGTTCACTTCTCCGAGCAGCACCAGCGGGACGTCGCCGGCGCGGACGATCGGGAACCACGAGAACGTCTCTGCGACTTGCGCTTCGGCAACGACGAGGTCGGAGAGGTCCACGGCATCGAGAATCGGCTCGCCGGGCGCCTGGAAGGTCGCAGCGAGATTCGTGGCGATCTCGGCGAACTCGACCCCCGGCGGGGGCGTTTCCGGGCGGATCAACCAGGTCGGGCGGTCGATCTCTGGGAGCGGCCCACCGTCGGAGATGGCCAGATCCGCCGTTGCCGGGTCACCTGCCTCGAATCCCGGTGCGATGTCGATCAGGACGTCGAGGAACGGGGAGCCGTTCCCGCTCACGCCCACCGTCCGACCAGCGCCTCCTGCGACCACGAGCACCGCCGAATCGTCCATCGAGAGCCCGTCGGGGGCCCCGACCCGTTCCACCACGATCATGTCGCCGGCGCCGGCCTCGATCGGCACGGTTCGCGCGGCGTCGCCGAGGGCAGGGACCTCGAGCTGCACGGAGCCGGAAGGAAGCCCGTTGACTCGCAGCCCGAGTTCGGTCGCGGCCGGGATCCCGGTGTGATTCGTGACATTGACGAACACCCTCACGATGCCCTCCGCCGATGGGTCGACCGAGAAGCCGCTGATGGAGAGGTTGTCTGCCGTATCTGAGAAGCGGACGTGGTCCGCGCCCACGACGGGCTCCGTGGCCAGGGGCGAGGCACCGCCGTCGCTCAGGACGACCAGGTTGGTGGGTCGATCCGGGGTTGCGAGCGAACGCCCGAGCCGGATGGCACCGTCGAGGTCTCCGGGCCCTCCCGTCAGTGTGATCTCGTCCAGGGCGTCACGAACCGCTTCCGGCGTCCGGAGAAAGGAGGCGACGATGTGAGCCGTCGGACCTGCCTCGACCACCGAAACGAGGTTCGCGTCGGACACGTCGGAGCTGATCGCGTCAGCCCGGGCGAGCGCCAACTCGAATCGATCAGCAGCCGCCATGGACCCCGAGACGTCGACGACGAGCACGGTGTGTGGCCCCAGCAGGGACTCCTGGGTGAAGAAGGGCCGGGCGAGGGCGAACACCAACAACGCGAGGACGAGCAGTTGCAGCAAGAGCAGCGGCGTCACCTCGAGACGCTGCCACGGCACTGCCGACGTGACGGACTGATCCGCCCGCTCCCAGAGGAGCACGCTGGGAACCTCCACCCGTTGACGGCGGCTCCGCAACATGTACAGAACGATGAGCGGAATCGCAAAGGCCGCCAGGCCGAGGGCAGCAGGTGCGAGCAGGCTCATACGACCGCCGCCGACTCGACGAGGCTTCGGAGGAATCGCTCTCCAGCCTCCGGTCCGGCGGGCGCGAGCACGTGGTCGAGACCGCTGCGCCTCGCTCGAAGACCGACACCGTCGATGAAGGATCTCACTGTGCGGGCGTATTCGTCGAGCACCTGACTCGACGTGGATGCGTCCACCGACCCCCCGGTCTCCACGTCGATCAGACGGAGATCACCGACCATCGTGGGATTCAGCTCCTCGGGGGCGAGAACGTGGGCCACGACGCCGCCGACTCCGAGTCCCGCACCATCGAGCGCCCGCTCCCACTCGGTGTCGAGCAGATCGCTGACAACGACGACCGCTCCCTTCCCGGCGGACGGCCCCACCACACCTCTGATCGCGGGAGCGAGCGGCACGGTGCCGGCGGGTTCGAGCGTCTCGAGCCACCGCTCGATCTGTGGCCAGGCTGATCGATGACGACCGATCGGACCTCGGGTGAGATCTCGTCCGGGACCGCCGATCACGATCGGAACCACCCTGTCTCCGCTGGAAAGCGCCAGGTATGCCACGATGGCGGCGATCCGGCGGGCGGCCCCGAACTTGCCGTGCATGCCCATCGAACCGGTTGCATCGAGGAGGATGGTGACTGTCAGATCCTCCTCCGCCTCGAATCGTCGGATGAGCACCTGCCCGAGCCGGGCCCAGAGCTGATGGTCGATCTTGCGGAAGTCGTCACCCGGCACGTATTCGCGATAGTCGGCGAAGTCGAGGCTCTCACCGAGGTGACGGGAAGCGTGTCGACCGGTGTAGACCGAGCGAACGCGGCCGTGCGTCATCATCGAGAGCCGATCGAGACGACTGCGGAGTTCCGGCTCGAGCAGCATCAGACCGTGGGTGTCGGCATGGCTTCGAGCACGTCGGCGATGAGCTCGTCCGCGCCCACGCCGTCGGCGATGGCGTCGTAGCCGAGCACGAGTCGGTGGCGCAGGCATCGAACCGCCACGGCCCAGATGTCTTCGGCGGCGACGTTCGCTCGGCCTTCCATCAGCGCCGAGGCCTTGCCTCCGAGAACCATGGCCTGTGCTCCGCGAGGTGACGCCCCGTTTCGCACGTAGGTGCGAATTCGCTCGGGCGCGGTGGGGGCGTTGGGGTGGGTCGCCTCCACCAGTGACGCGGCATAGCGCAGGAGATGCGTTCCTATCGGGAGATCCCTGACCATCGCAGACATCCGGGCGAGGGTCGCAGCGTCGACAGCCGATTCCGCTCCCGTCTCGGAGGCGCCGGTCGTCCGGCGGAGGATCTCCACGAGATCGTCAGCCGGCGGGAACAGCACGACTTCTTTGAACATGAAGCGATCGAGTTGGGCTTCGGGGAGAGGGTATGTCCCCTCCTGCTCGATGGGGTTCTGGGTCGCCATCACCATGAACGGCCTGGGGAGCAAGTGGGTCTCCCCGCCGAGTGTCACACGACGCTCCTGCATGGCCTCGAGAAGCGCCGACTGAGTCTTGGGAGTCGCCCGGTTGATCTCATCGGCGAGCACCAGGTTGGCGAACACCGGCCCGGGCTGAAAGGCGAAGCTCGATCCTTCGAGGATCTTGGTCCCCAGGATGTCGGCAGGCATCAGGTCGGGAGTGAACTGGATGCGACCGAAGGCGACGTCCAGCACGTCGCCGAGTGTCGCCAGCAGCTTCGTCTTGCCGAGCCCGGGGACACCTTCGAGCAGCACGTGCCCTTCACACAACGTCGCCATGAGCACCGTGTCGACGAGTTGCCGTTGACCGACGATCACCGCTCCCACACCCGCTCGGGCGGATTCGATGCCTGCGGCGAACTCGTCTGGTGTCATCGTCGTGTCCATGGTCAGGGCTCCAATCGGGTGAAATAGTCTCGCACGATCGCCTCCAGGCTCGACGGAACCGTCAGCGCGTCGAGCGAGTCGAGCGCGGTGCTTCGGTACTCGGCGAAACGCTCGCTGTAGGGAACCACGGCATCGTTGTCGATGCCGGTTCCAGTGGTCGTGCCGAGCAGATCTCCGGGGTCGCGTCCGTCGATGGGGATTCTCACCTTCTCACCGGTGGTGAAGTCTGCCGGATCGAAGATCTCGCCACGGGATGGATCTGCAAATGGATCGTCGTCACCCGAGCCTGAGGGCACCTGTCCCGATCCGGTCCCGTCCCCGGTTCCGCTCCCGGATTGTCCTCCCTGTCCCTGTCCCCCACCGGCTCCGCCCGCACCTTGACCCTGGCCCTGCCCATCACCAGAACCCTGCCCATCACCAGAACCCTGCCCGTCACCAGAACCCTGCCCGTCACCAGAACCCTGCCCGTCACCAGAGCCTTGTCCATCGGCTCCCGGCTCCGCTGCCGACCCGCCGTCGAGGCGGCGCTGGGCATCTCGCAGATCACCGGCGGCGGCGGAGCGGGAAC
>CBDTXZ010000113.1:0-9759 GCA_965364515.1 uncultured bacterium | reverse complement strand
TACCGGGGGTGATCGGTTCGGGTGATGGATCGGGAGGGCAACGGCGAGTCAGAGGGAGCCCAGGCGGGATCGACTGATCCGGCGGGGTCCTGTGGTGCTCACGGACATTCGAGAGGATCGAGCTGGTTCCGTGCCAGGGCGTGTGGAGCGTGATCCACCTCGAGACGATGGAGGACGAAGGCGAGCCGCGCCTCGGGAGGCAGAACGGGGACCCTGACCACGTCGTACCCGAGCGTCGTGAAGTCGTCGGCGATCCAATGGTCGAGGAAAGGCACCAGTCTCGAATCGTCGAATCGAATCTCATCCACGTCGAGGGGGAGCGCATCGAGCAGAAAGACCGATGCGTAGCGGTGGCGGAGGCACTTCGGAACGATCTCGTTCGGGTCCAACCCGAACGCTCGGTACCAGGCCAGCGACAACGGGAGCGCCCCATCGAGGAACAGCACCTCCTCGGGACTCAACTCCGCCTCGACGTTCGCCTGAAGGTCTGCCAGTTCCCTTTGCAGGTCGGCCCCGTTCCGGTGGATCTCGTCGATGGTCTGTCCCGTGGCGACCGCGCGTTCGATGTAGGCGCGGGCGGACTCTGGGATGACCCGGAAGCCCTGAGCGGCGAGCCTCTCGATCAGGGTTGTCTTGCCGCACGATGGAACTCCGGCGATCACGTGCCAGTTGGTCGGTGTGCCGGCGGGGACGGTGAGCAGATCCGTGTCGAGATCATCCGTCCTGAATGCAATGACATCGGTACGCATCTGACACCTCGGCTGCTCCGGGTGCCTCTCACTACCGGTCTACCGAGCACAGGACGCCCGCCCAGGGCACAAGGTCACATCGGTCTCGAGTGGTGCCCGTCCATCTCCGTACTGGCTGGTGTCACGCTCCATCGGCGGCGTTCTGTCGAGAGGTCTCAGACCCTCGCCGGCGTGGGCTCAGTCCGGATCGGCCGCCTCGAAATACTCGGGGCGACTGACGTGGGTCTCGGTGACGAACAGCACGCCGTGCTCGTGATCGAACAGCCGACGCAGCCCGGCGACGAGCGTCTCGACTCTGTCTATCGGCACGACCGAGATGAGCAGCGAGAGGCTCGACCTGTCGTTGAACAGCAGCCTCCCCTGGTGGTGGCCGTGATGGCCGAATCCCGACACCCCGGTGACTGCTGTGTATCCGGAGGCACCGGCTCCAAGGAAGAGATCTCGAACGGTCGCCTCCTCGGCGCCGTCGACCACCACCTCGATCTTCGCCATCCGGGTCAGTCCGACCGTTCCGAAATGGGGTGTGTCGCTCATGCGGTCTCCTTGATCTCACGTGCAGGATGCCACGAAACCCAGCTCCCCTGAGCTGTTCGCAACGACCAGGGCTCGTCGCCAGACGAGCGACCGGCGATGTTGATCCACTGGCCCTCGACGAGCTTCGCCAGGTCCGGATTGCGATCGATGATCGCGTCGATACGCTCCAGCGGCGCCTCGATGACTGCGAGCAGCCGAAGGGGCTCGTGGAACGGCTCGTCGCCGATCGCAACCGACTGCAGCGGCAGCCCGATGGCGAGGTCGCCCGTTGCCCCCTTCATGACTCCGATGTCGCCGATCGCATTGTGAAGCATCTTGTCCCCGGCACCGAACACCTCGTTGTCCACAGTCGAGAAGTAGTACTGCGCGGAGATCCACTGCGCCACGATGAGCGGCGCCGTCAGGATGTTCTCCAGCACAACGGCGTCAGGGTCGTGTTCCGCCTGATACGAGTGCAGAAACACCCGTCCCTCCAGGTCCACACCTTCCGTGGTGGATCGAGGGCCGATGACGAATGCGGCGTTGCCGGCGAGGCCCCATTCGGGCCGGACCTGTGCCCAATCCGATCCTCGATCGCGAATCGTCCGGGGATCGCCAGGGAGGCGTCGCGCACGTTCGTCGGCGGTCGCGGCGCCTGCGATCGCCAGATCGGCTTCCAAGCGAGCGAGCAGGTCGTGGTGGCTCGACGGAACGAGGTGGCGGTCGAGCACGGTCACCTGATCGCTGGCGGTGTCGTGCTCGGCGGGG
This sequence comes from uncultured bacterium, assembly GCA_965364515.1. Lineage (GTDB taxonomy): Bacteria > Actinomycetota > Acidimicrobiia > Spongiisociales > ZC4RG35 > JAHEDH01. Next base: position 7,729 of record CBDTXZ010000113.1, on the reverse strand, counting down.
ACGAACCAGGTGCCATCCGGGATCTCGATCCCTCGAGTGCTCAGCTCGGTTCGAACGCCGGGCTCGTTGAGGATGTTCGCCGCCGCGCGAGCGTTCGCACCCCCGGGTGCGCCGGCACAGGCTCCACAGTCGAGCGAGGAGGCGTGGGGGTTGTTGACGGTGGCGCTGGTATGCCCGCAGAGCAGGACGATCGGGGCGAACCGTTCGAACCCGATCGTGGTGACGATCGCCTCGGCCAGGAGAACGCGTCGATCGAAACCCAGGCCGCTGCGGCCGTGATGTTCGGCTGCGACGATGAGATCACCGCCAGACGGCTCGGTCGTCGGTCTACGTCGATGGACCAGCGTTCGGGCGGCTGAGATCGGGCCGAGGATCCATCCGCCACCTTCCGCCAGCGCAAACGGGCCGTCGAAGCCACCCTTGGCGCGCTGGAGTGCGGTCTCGGCGCCCAGACGCAGCGCGCCCCGTGCCGTGTCGCTGGTCTCCGTGACTTCTTCCGATGGGCTCACCAGCACCGGCGCTCGTGGCCTGGACAGCTCCGATCCAGCTGGTCGCCATCTGATCGGCACCCCGAAGAAGCCGGCGAATCCAAAGGTCTCGTAGGAGCCCTGCGATTCGAGGTGGCGGCGCAGGGGCTCGGATCTGACGTCGATGCAGTTGACCATCTGAGCCAACGGTTGTGGTGTTGCCTCCATCGGCCGCGGGGCGTCGAGCGAGGCGAGCAGCCTGTCCCGGTAGTGGATCTCGTGAGCGGTGAGCCAGATCGATTGGCGGGCGCGATCTGGCACCCGCTCGATGATCGATGTGATCCACTGTCGATCGGCGTCGGTCAGCAGGTCGCCACCGGCACGATCCGTGGCTGCGGCGACCCGTTCGTCGAGGAGGTCGGCCGGCGAAGGGTGGCCTGCACGGATGAGCTGTCCGGCCGAGGCTGCGTCGACCGAGGCCATCATCGCAACCAGGTCGACGATGCGAAGTCTGGGCGTCGGGGCATCGATGCCTGCCCACTCCGCCTCCCACTTGGCGTAGCCCGACCAGCCGGGCATGGATGTCAGCAGTGATCGGATGTAGTCGGTCCGGACGGCGTCATCGACGCCGAGATGCTCGAGGGCTGCGTCGAGGGCACGGAGCGGCTCGTCTGGGAGGGACGTGATCCAGCGCCTCCCACCCCGCCCGACGAGGCGCGTCAGGCTCGGATCCGATCCCGCCAGTGCCCGCCACGACTTGAAGAAGCCACGGTCTCGTCCCGGCATCGAGAGCTTCCCTGGCACAACGAACCGGGCACACCACGCCGCCGCGTATTCGACGAGAGGGTTGGTTTCGACGGCTCCTCTCGGCGCGGCCACGGGCCCTTCGAGCAGGTCGGCGCGGATGACATCCACCGGGTCGATCCGCCGGCCTTCGACCCAGATGGGCTCGAGCGATCCGAGGTGCGGGTCGCTCGAGCGGATCGCGAGCCGGAGATCTGCGTCGCAGATCCGCCCGTCGCCGTGAAGCTTCCGATATCTCGGGATCGCGAGATGGGTGTCGGCGTCGAACCACTCCTGAGCTCGTGCGCAGGCCCCGTCGAAGGTCCGATGTTCGAGGCCGCGCAGCGGATTCACGGCCACGAAGGATCGGAGGGGCCACAACGGAGCGACCGATCTGGCTGCGGTCGCGATGTCGGCTCGCAGGACGGTCGGGTCGGTCATCGGGCCTCCCCGGCGACGGCGTCGAGGGAGCGACGTCCCTCGGTGCGAGCGTCCGGTCTGGCCTGGCCGGCGAGGTGGGTGACGGGATCTCCGTGCGTGGCCAGCCACGTGAAGACTCTGCCGCGGATGTGGTCGCCGACCCGGCCGGGCAGCATCCGGACGACGAGGATTGCGATGGCGGCGACGACCAGTGCTCCACCGAGCACGGTGGCGGGGATGGCGCCCGAAACCTCGGCAGGGAGTGCCGGAGCGAGAAGGACCTCGAAGGCTCCGATGCCTCCGACGTAGGCCAGGGGGAGACCGACGGCGGCCACACTCGCCAGGGCGAGGGTGGCGCCCGACGGCACCATCGCCGACAGCCAGCCGTCCACCAATCGCATGGTCGTGAACCACCCGAACGTTGCGACGAGGACGGCGCCCGCAGGCTCGAGATGTGGGTCGATCACCGAGAACCCGACCGCCACTCCCAGCGCAGACCCGACTCCGGCGAGAAAGATGCGCGTTGAGCGGGAGGCCGTCGAGTCAGGCCTGGGAAGATGATGACGCCGTTCCATTGCGGTGATCGCTCCACCGGACCCGAGGAACAGGCTCGCCTTGTACATCGCATGGCCGACGAGGTGGAAGAGTGCGCCTGCCAAAGCCCCGACCGCCAACTGCACGCCCATGAATCCCATCTGCCCGACTGTCGACCACGCCAGGCCGCCCTTCACGTCGGATCGCGTCAGCATGATCGCGGTGCCGAGCAGGGTGGTGGCCGCTGCGACACCGAACAGCACGGCCATGGCGGCACCGGACGCCGTCGAGATCGGCGCGGTCTTGACGATCAGGACCCCGGCCGCATTGACCACACCGGCGTGCAGGAGAGCGGACACGGGCGTCGGAGCGGCGATCGTCGTCACGAGCCAGCGATGAGCCGGGATCAGCGCGGATCGTGAGATCGCGGCGGCAACGATCAGGAACGGAACGATCTGCGGTATCACAGATGCGTCGACGCTCTGGAGCGGGATCTCGCCGACCCGACCCAGCACCGCTCCCGCGGCCAACACGAGGGCGAGATCGCCGATCAGGAAGGTGCGTCGCGTTGCCTGGAGGGCGTTGTGCGCCTGAGACCATTCTCGATGGGTGAGGAGTCCGAGCAGTGCCCATCCGGTCGTCACCCATCCGATCGTCAGCCCGGTGAACGACGCTGCGACGGCGGTCAGCGCGGTCCCCGCCACCAGCAGAGATGCGTATCCGAAGAACCTCGGAGCTCGGGGGTCGCCGTCGAGTGCTCTCCTGGCGAAGGACATCACGACGGTGCCGACGCCGCCGGTCAAGATCGCCAACACGGTGCCGATCCGGTCGGCCACCAGTCCGGCGGAGGAGCCGACGGCGAACGGGCCAGACCACACGACACTCGTCATGACCACGATGGCTGCAGCGGTGGAGATCGCGGATCCGATCGGTGCGATCCGGTCCGCCCGCCGACCCCACAGCACGGCGAGCGCAGCCGCGGTCAGCGGAGCGATCGGGACGAGGAGGAGAGCGAGTTCGAGCATGTCCGCATCACAATACATGAAATATGATTCATGTAAAACTCATCCAGTGAAGTGGAGTCCTGTCGTCATGATCGCTGTGACTCCAGTAGGCGGGCGCGACCCTGCGCGAGGACCTGCCGATCCTGGAGCGATCGGCAGGTCGAGTGTTCCGGAGCGTGAGCGACATAGCCTGGGGTCCGATGACTGGAATCGAAGCACCCCAGGACGGATGGACGTTCCTCACGAACCACAGCCACGTCCTCATCTGCCTCACACGCAACCCGGACCTTCGCCTCAGAGAGCTGGCAGACGAGGTCGGGATCACCGAGCGGGCAGTCGTCGGGATCGTGAGCGATCTCGAGAAGGCCGGCTTCGTCGTGAAGCATCGCGAGGGGCGGCGGAACCGCTACGAGATCGTCGGTGACCGTCCGATGCGGCACCGGGTCGAGGCCGGCCACACCGTCGCAGAGCTGCTCGACGCCATGGGGTGATCAGCGCCGGAGTCTGGGCTCGTTGACCCCGCTGCGCCGGGATCGTCGCGGCTGCCGGTTGCTCAGCCGAGTTCCCGTTCGAGCAGGCCCACGAGTCCGAGTTCTCCGAGATCGGTGAGCTCCTCTCGGAGCCGGCGTGCCCGATCGCCGACCGCCTCGCCGAGCGCGGCACGCGCACCGAGCTCCCGCACCTCGCAATAGTGCCGCCAGAAGACCCAGAACGCCTCACCCCGTGCCCGCTGCCACACCGCCGGGTCGGCGCCGGTGAGACGGCTCAACTCCGCTTCGGCCGAGGCCAGGTAGAAAGCCTCGGAGCCGATCTGGACCGTGGGGATTCCGATCGCGGTCTGTTGGCCGGCGATGGAGCGCATCCGTTCGAGCGTCGATCGGGCTGAGTCGAGGTCGCCGGCGTCGACGTGTGCCATGGCCAGCGCCCGCAGCGTGCCGAGCCGCATGACCTCCTCGGCGGGTTCCAATGCGACATCGAAGTGGCGCTCCACCCAGCTCCTGGTGAGGTCACGGTGCCCGGTGAGCGCAGCCACTTCGGCCCGAGCCGGGTAGTAGTCGTGGTGCCAACGCCGAATGGGTGCGATCTGGGCCACGTCGTCGAAGTCCCGATTGGCCTCGTCGTACCGTCCCTGCATCCACCGGAGCACGCCACGCGCCATCAAGTACTGAACCCGGTGGTTGCCTTCCAGCTCTCGCGCCTGGGCATCGATCTCCCATTCGGCGAGATCCCACATGCCACGCCGAATCCCGATCCACATGACGTACTCCTGGCGGCTCGACCGCCCGCCATGCTCCCAGAGCTCGAGCATCTCGTCTTCGACGGCATCCGTCAGATCGGTGTCGCTCCGCTGATCCGACGTGTGGCAGGCCAGGGCGAGAGTCGAGAGCAGGCGGAGCAGCCGCTCCTCGTCGTCGCGGTCACGCGCCAACGAAACCGCCGTGTCGAGGACGTCCATCAATGTGTCGCTGTCGGCGTTGCTCCACAGCATCGACCAGGCCAGCGCATCCAGCGTGTCGAGTTGCGGCTCGGTCCCGAGGCTCTCACTTCTCCGGACTGCCTCGCGTGCGAGTTCGATCGAGACCGAGGCATCGAGTTCCGGGTCCTGCGCGAAGACGATGGCGACACGTCGGAATGCCCACGCGGCATCCTCGTCATCAGCAGCAGCGATCACGGGTTCGAGATGCCCCCACGCGGCTCGCAATCGATCGACTTCCCCCAGGATGGCGAACAGCACCAGTCGAAATGTCTCGAGTCGCAGCGCCATCGAAGAATCGGGTGTCGCCGCCTCGATGGCCTGTTCGAACCGGCGAAGCGCTTCGTCCGGATCGCCGGCGTTGTTGACCAGGTGATAGCCGACCGAAGCCGAGAGCATCGGGATCGCATCGGGACGCTCCCGCTCGGCCCACTCGAGGGCGACGGTGAGATTCCCGGCCTCGATCCCGTACCACTCGAGATGAGACGGTGCGTCCCACGACACGGGGCTGTGATCTTCGAGCTCCTCGGTGAAGAACTGGAGATGTCGAGTCCTCCATCGCCTGAGACTCTCGTCGGTCTGGCCGAGTCTTCGGTACCCGAACTGGCGGAGCGTCTCGAGCATTCGATAGCGGGAGACGCCGGCGTCGCTCAGGTCCGCAACGACCATCGACTTGTCGACCAGGCTCTCGAGCAGATCGAGCACCTCGAATTCGTCGACTTCGTCATCCGAACACACCCGTTCGGCTGCCTCCAGTGAGAAGCCACCGACGAACACGGAGAGCCGTTCGAAGAGCTGTCGTTCGCCGTCCGTCAAGAGCTGATAGCTCCAGTCGACGGCTGCTTCGAGCGTCTGTTGGCGGGGCATCGCCATGCGCGACCCCCCTTTGAGCAGTCGAAAACGATCGTCGAGCCGCTCGCCGATGAGAGCCGGTGAGAGCACCCGGGTTCGGGCGGCAGCGAGTTCGATGGCGAGGGGGATGCCGTCGAGGAGCCTGCAGATGCGATCAACGGCCGGAATGGTCTCGGCGTTGAGCTCGAACGAAGGCGACACCGCTCGAGCACGGTCGGCGAACAGCTGCGCAGCCTCCGAATCGGCTCCGTTCCCGGTGGTGTGCAGCGACGGCACTTGATAGAGCCGTTCTCCTCGGATGCTGAGTCCCTCTCGGGACGAGGCCAGCACTGTGACGTCGTGGGCTCGCTCGAGGATCGTGGTGATCACTCTCGCTGCCGCTCCGAGGACGTGTTCGCAGTTGTCCACCACCAGGAGAAGGCTTCGGTCCTGGAGATGAGCGACGATCCGCTCGGTCACATCGGACGGGTCGGTCTTCTCGCGCCGAATCCCCAGGGCACCGGCGATCGCGGTCGGAACGGCCTCGGGGTCGATCACCGGCGCCAGTTCGACGAGGCACACACCGTCGGTGAAGTCGGCGACGAGGTCGGCGGCCACCTGAAGCGAGAGCCGGGTCTTGCCGGCTCCGCCGACGCCGGTGAGTGTCACCAGCCGATGCTCACGTACGAGCCTGCTCACGTCTTCACGCTCGTCCTCGCGGCCGATGAACGACGTGAGCTGGAGCGGGAGGTTGTGGTTGACGGCATCCAGGGTTCGGAGCGGCGGAAAGTCGTCATCGAGCCCCTGTCCCTGCACCTGGAACAGACGGTGTGGCTCTCCCAGGTCCTTCAATCGGTGACGGCCGAGATCGATCAGGCCGATTCCGGGTTGGCCATCGCCCAGGAGGGCCTTCGTCGCCTCCGTCACCAGGATCTGACCACCGTGACCGGCATCCATGACGCGGGCCGCCGAATTGACCGCAAACCCGAAGTAGTCGTTGTCGCGACGGGTCGCCTCGCCGGTGTGGATTCCGATCCTGACCCTCAGGCCGAGATCGTCGGCCCCCTCGAGACGGCGCTGGATGTCGACCGCGGCTCTGATTGCGGCGCCCGCCGAGTCGAACGCCGCGAGCACGCCATCGCCGGTGTGCTTGGTCCAGTGACCCCCGGCCGTCGAGATGGCCGCCCGGAGAATCTCGTCGTGGCGGGCGAGGAGCTCGGCCATGTTGGCGTCTTCTCGCCACCGACGGGTGCTGTCCTCGATGTCCGAGAACAGAAACGTGATGATCCCACCGGGCGCGGCCTCCATGCGCACAACGTACCCGCGTGGAGTTGGAACGTTGCGAGGCTCCCTACCAACTTCGCCGTGGTCGTTTCAGAGAGTTCCCAACAGATTCCGATCGTCGGGAGGCCGATCGACCGGAGGCCGGATCTCATGTGCGGGTCAACAGAAACGATGCCCAGCCTTCGCCGATGCCGCCTGAGACCGGTTCGATGTTCCACTGCTCGGAGAAGAGAGCTTCGAGCTCATCTGGATCGATCGCCGGGGCGAGGTATCGACTCGGCCCCTGGAAGCTCACGGCGGGCAGATCGCGATCCCGGCCGTAGAAGCACCACAGATACAGCGTCGAGCCGGTGCGAGCCAGTGATGTGATCGCACCGGCTGCCTCGTGCCGTCGGGTTCTCGGGAAGTCGTCGAGTGTGCCGATGTCCACAAGAAGATCGAAGGGACCGGTGATCTCGTCAGGCAGGTCGAGCAGGTCTCCCACCACGAATCTCGGGCCCCGTGGGTTCGAATCGGCAGCGCTCTTCGCACGCTCTATCGCCACGGGAGACAGGTCGAGGCCGCACACATCGAAGCCGTGGCGGGCGAGCACGCGGGAGTAGTCACCGATTCCACAGCCGATGTCGATCGCTTCCGGGCCGACCGTCTCGGGAGACAATCGCCCGGTCGACAGCAGATCCATGAAATCCGGTTTCGTCGATCCCTCCCAGGGCGCTCCCCGCCGGTACATCCAGTCGTAGATGGGGCGCGCGTACCGGAAGAAGACGTCGGCGAGCGTCCGTTGCGAGCCCCACCTCGTGCGTTCGTGACGTGTCATCGACGCTCCTCACATTCGAGCACGAGCTGCAGCCCTGCGAATCGTTCTGTTTGTCGTGGGACGGCGACCATCGAGATTCCCTCTCTCTCTGTGTTTACAACATTTGGGGCTGAAA
>CBDTXZ010000112.1:0-9797 GCA_965364515.1 uncultured bacterium | reverse complement strand
ACACCGTCAGGTCGCGGTCGAGCTGCTCGTCCAAACGGGTCGCGAGCTCGCCGTCCGCGATGCGGCTCGCGACCACCGTCACCTCCCGGAGTGGGCGCAAGACTCGGCCCGCCATCCAACCACCGAGCAGCACGCCTGCGACCGTCGCGACGGCAGCCGAGAGGAGCAGCACTCGCAGAAGCGTCGACAGGATCGTTTGCACGTCGACAAGCGAGAAGACCTCGAAGTAGGCACCGGTTCGCCCCGGCAGCGGAACGCCGATGACGAGCACCGGAGCCTGATCCACGACCGTGCGCTGCAACGCCGTGCCACCGCCGTCGACGAGCGTTGTGAGTGCCGGCGGCAGATCCTCGGGCCGAACCTGGAGGGAAGCGGCGAACCACTCTCCATCGCGGAGCAGCATCGGCGTGGACCGGGTCGGGGGCCGCAGCGAGGCGAGCACTTCGCTCGGATTCGCCTGACCGCCTCGCAGAGCGGTGAATACCAGCCTGCCGTCACCTGCAGCCTGTTCGACGGCGATCGCCTCCCGGTCGTCGAGCAACAGTTGGCGAGCCGCGAAATACGTGATCGTGCCCAGAAGTGAAGAGAGGATGAGGCCGATTGCGGCGAACAAGATGATGATCTTCGTCCTCAGCCCGAGGCGGGACCTCAGCTTCGCCGGCAGCGGGAGACCGGAGCTACCCGTCTGCATCGCCATCGGCAGGATCGAACTTGTAGCCGAGACCGCGCACCGTCTGAACATATGTCGGATCCGAGGGGTCGGGCTCGATCTTCTTCCGAAGGCGACGAACGTGCGCGTCCACCACCCGGCCGTCTCCGAAGTAGTCGTAGCCCCAGACGCTCGAGAGGAGTTGATCACGCGAGAAGACCCGACGCGGGCTGTTGGCGAGCTCGCAGAGCAGGAGGAACTCTGTTCGGGTGAGAGGTACGTCCACGCCATCGCGCGATACCCGCCCCTCGTTCCTCGAGATCTCGAGACTTCCGAACCGCACGGTGTCGCCGACCTCGCCTGCCGCTCGCGCCCTCCGCAGCGTCGCCCGGATCCGCGCAGCGAGTTCCTTGAAAACGAACGGCTTCGTCACGTAATCGTCCGCACCGGCCTCGAGTCCGGCCACGACGTCATGTGAGTCATCTCGGGCCGTGACCATGATGATCGGCACCTGGCTGATCTGGCGGATTCTGCGGCACAGGTCCAGCCCGTTTCCCCCAGGCAGGACGATGTCGATGAGGACCAGGTCCGGTGTGTGCTTGGCGAACGCAGCGAAGCCGGCTTCTGCGTCGGACACGGCGTCGACCGTGTAGCCCTCGTCGCGGAGCGCCAGCCTCAGTGCACGTCTCACACCCTCATCGTCTTCGACGATGAGCACATGGGCGTGAGACGGTCGCGCGGTCACGTGTCGGCGCTTCCCGCTGCGATGGATCGAGTCGACATCCGTTCCTCCATCCCGAGCCGATCGTCCCGACCGACGGTAATGACGCCGATGAGATCGGGCCGGGATGTCACAGAAACGTCACATGACCGGATGTCGGCTGTCAAGAGGCATCCCAATACTGCGGACATGGAGAACCACATCGACACGGGCGGTTGCTCGGCCGCCGGCATCGCATCATGATCGACCAGCGATGGAGCACATCGCCGTCCGAGAGGGCGACGTCGAACCCGAACGTCTGGCTCCTCCAGCACGGTCCGTGCTGGTGTCGCGGGCTGCCTGGTGACTCGGGTTCTTTCGACCTCATGCGCTTCCGGAGCAGCCGGCTCGAGCTCGGAGACATGAGGATCAACCTGCTGATCGTGTCAGAGCGGGTCATGGTCGGGTCCGGTCCCACTTGTAAACAGGTGTATGACTCCATTCCGGATCCGAAAGTCGTCATCTCGACAGGCCCTTGCCCGGCGGCACGCCGCTTCTGGGACGACTCACTCATTGCGTGGACGCACGTATCCGAGCTGCTTCCGGTCTACATGTCGGTCGACGCTTGCATCTTCGGCGAACCGGAAGCCCTTCTCGAACCGGTGCTGTCGCTCACGGTCGAGACCGCGATGACGGGGCCGACCCGCCTCACCCGAGCGGGTTCCAATTGACCAGGCAGTCACCAAGAGGCGAGGAGCATCCACATGCACCATGAAATCCTGATGATCGCCCTCGTTCTGGCAGCCGCCCTCGCAGGCGGGAAGCTGGCCGCGAGGTTCGGCTATCCATCGATACTCGGGGAGATCATGGCCGGGATCGTTCTCGGCCCTCCGATGCTCGGGCTCCTCGCAGGCGACGAGGCGATCACGATCCTCGGAGAGTTCGGGATCCTGCTCATGATGCTGTACATCGGCATGCACCTCGATCTCGGTGACCTCAAGAAGGCGTCGATGCCCGGCCTCCTCGCTGCGATCGGCGGCTTCATCGTGCCAACCGGACTCGGGATGGCCCTGATGCTCGCCGTCGGCCGGTCGCTGCTCGAGTCCCTCTTCGTGGGTCTGGCGATGGGAGTGACGTCGCTCGCGACCAAGTCACGCATCCTGGTGGACCTGAAGATTCTCGACACCCGGATCGCACACGTGCTGGTCGCAGCTGCTCTGTTGTCGGACCTTGCGGTCCTGATCGTGTTCGCGGCGGTGATCGGTCCCGGAACCGCAGACGGAATCTCGCTCGCAACCGGCGCCCTCGCCGGCCTCCGAGCCATGGCGTTCGTTCTCGGTGCACTGCTCGTCGTCACCACGGTCCTCCCCCGGGTCAAGCGGCTGTTCAAGGACCGCGAGTTCGACAACGGCGCTGCGTTGCTCGCCGTCATCGTGTTCGGCATGGCCGTCGCATGGGTGGCCGAACTCGCCGGCATCCATGCGATCCTGGGCGCATTCGTCGCAGGCCTCCTGCTCGACGCCGACCTCCTCGGAGCCAAGGTCGCCCGCGACACCGAGAAGAAGCTGCGGTCGGTCTCGGTGGGTCTTCTGGCTCCCTTCTTCTTCGTGTCGGCAGGGTTCCAGGTCTCTCTCGACGTGTTCCGAACCGATCTCGGGCTCCTGATCGGAGTCGTCGTGCTTGCCACCGTCGGCAAGATCGTCGGAACGGCGCTTTTCTACCTCCCGAGCGGAAATGGTTGGCGGGAAGGCCTGGTTCTCGGGTCCGGAATGAACGGCCGGGGCGCCGTCGAGATCATCGTCGCCGAGATCGCACTGGTCCAGGGACTCATCGATCAAGACGTCTTCTCGATCCTCGTGTTCATGGCGCTGTTCACGACTGCGACCGTCCCCGTGCTCCTCACCCTGGGAGTGAAGTGGCTTCGTTCCACGGGCGACCTGGTCCGGGCGGGAGGACGAGAGGGTGCGCTCATCGTCGGGGCAGGGTCGATCGCACGAAGTCTTGCGTCGACCCTCGGTCAGTCGACTCAGGTCACGCTCATCGACACCAACCGTGAACATCAGATCGCAGGCGACATGGAGGGCCTGAAGGTCCTTCCAGGGAGTGGCCTCGACGAGGTCACCCTCGAATCCGCCGGCATCGACAAGCGAGACGTGGTGATCGCTGCCACGCCGAATGCCGAGGTGAACGTACTGGTTGCTCAGATGGCCACCGAGATGGGTGTACCGAATGTATCGGTGTTGCTGCGTGATTCGGACTCGCAGACATTCCGCAGCCTGTTGAAGGCTTCGGGGATCTCGATCATCCGGGCGCCGGAGGATCTGCTCGACTGGGAGCATGCGACCGCCACGGGGCGTGCGCAGTTGGGCAGGCTCCGCGTTGCAGGTCCCCTGCAGGTCGGGCCGGATTTCTCCGTGGCCCCATGGCCGGATGACACCGGACTGTTCCCGCTCGCAGTAGTCGACAGCTTCGAATCGAAGCCGTACACCACGACGAGCGACCTCACCGCCGAGGACGAGATCGTCTACCTCACGATCCCCGGAGCCGACGCCTTCAACATCGGAACGCGCGAACAGCGACTCGTGTCAGGATGACCGTTCACCTCAGACGTTCATGACTCGACCTCGAACGACCTGACGGCGTGGCCCAAGAAGATGCTGCAATCGTTTGCAGGTGACGATTCGAGCGGGTAGCTTTCGGGCATGCCATCGGTCATTCCGTTCTCCGAGCTTCCGAAGATCAGATCCACGAGGGACAGCCGGGACCGGGTCGATCTCATCACCGAGGAACTGTTCGGCACCACCGACGTCAAGGCCGACCACATCACCTACCACCCCGGCGATACCGCCGCCGCCCACTATCACGTCGGAGCCAAGCATTTCTTCTTCGTCGATGCCGGCACCGGGATCCTCCATCTCGACGACCGGACCCACATCCTGAACAAAGGCGACGTGGCACTGGCCGATGACGGCGAGGTCCACTGGTTCGAGAACACCAGCGACGAGGACTTCTCCTTCTACGAGCTGTGGATCCCGGCACCAACGGAGACGATCTGGATCGAGGCGGACGACATATGAACGTGGGAACCGGCGACGTGAGTTCACGTCCTGCAGCAACTCGGAGGCTCGAAGACCTGCCCCTCGTTAGCGGCACCGGCGCGTACGTGGGCGACCTGGTCACGCCCGACACGCTCCACTGTGCATTCGTTCGAAGCCCCGTGGCACACGGAACGATCACCGACATCGACACCTCGATGGCCGCGTCGGATCCCGGAGTGGTCGGCATCTACACCGCCGAGGACCTCGACATCGCCGACATCCCATCGGTCACCGGGCGCGGCCCGGGAGCGGAGTACATGACGCGGCCGGTGCTGGCACGCGACCGGGTGCGGTTCGTCGGGGACGCGGTCGCGGTCGTGGTCGCCGAAAGCGCCCTGGCAGCGGCCGACGCAGCCGATCTGGTGTGGGTCGACGTAGACGAGCTCCCGGTGGTCGACGACCCCGAAACCGCTGCCGAAGCCGACGTGCACCTGTTCGAGGGCGGCCCCAACGTCGCCGGCAGGCTGCGGCTCGCCGAAGGACCGCAACCGGACCGTGCACCGGACGTCACCGCGACCGTCGATGTCGTCAGCCAGCGGGTGGCGCCGGTGTCGATCGAGACGAACGCCATCCTCGCCGACGGGTCGGTGTCCCCGATTCACGTGTGGGCGGGACATCAGGCGCCACACCGGCTCCGAAACCAGCTGTCCAAGATGCTGGGGATCGCCGACGTTCGAGTGACGATCCCGGACGTCGGCGGCGCATTCGGCATGAAGGGAATGCTCTTCCCCGAGTATCTCGTCATCACCGAACTGGCTCGAAGGCTCGGTAGGCGCGTCGTCTGGATCCAGACCCGACGCGAGCAGTTCACCACCGGGACCCACGGCCGCGCCCAGCGTCACCGTGTGACTCTCGAAGGATCTTCCGACGGACGGATCTCCAGAGCGAAGATCGACCTCCTCGCCGAGACCGGCGCCTACCCCCACAACGGTTCGGCGATTCCCATGTTCTCGCGCCTCGTCGCCACCGGCATGTACGACATCCCGCGCCTCGAGTTCGACACCACGATCGTCGTCACGAACCGGGCCCCCACCGGCTCGTACCGGGGCGCCGGCCGCCCGGAGGCTGCGCTGGCGATCGAACGAGCCATCGACGCTTTCGCCCGTCAGGCCGGCCTCGATCCGATCGCGGTCCGCAGGACGAATGCCATCCGAGAACTCCCCCACACCACGCCCACCGGTGCCGTCTACGACTCCGGCGACTACGTGGCGGCGATCGACATGGCGATGGAGATGATCGATCTCGACGACCGACGAGCCGAGCAGCAACGCCGACTGTCGGAGGGCGGCAACCCGCTCGGCATCGGGCTCGGGGCGTTCATCGAGCGGGCGGGAGGCGCGATCGACTCGGGCGAGTACGCCAAGGTCGAGGTCGGCGACGGGGAGATCGTCGTCCGCACCGGCTCAACCGACACCGGACAGGGCCACGCCACTGCGTGGACCCAAGTCGCCCAGCAGGTGTTCGGCGATGTCCGGGTGCGGGTGATCGCAAAGGACACCGACGAGGTCGCTGACGGTGTCGGCACCTTCGCGTCGCGTTCCACCCAGATCGGGGCGTCGGCGGTCAAGCGGATGTCCGACTCCGTCCTCGCTCGAGCCAAGGAGCGTGCCGCCGAGGAACTGGAGGCGGCCGTGGCCGACATCGAATACGAAGCCGGATCGTTCCGTGTGGTCGGTGTCCCCGGAACGGAGGTCTCGCTGTTCGATCTGGTGGAAGCCGAGCCGCTCGCCGACGAGGAGATGTTCGTTCCCGGCGCACAGACGTTCCCGTACGGAGCCCACGCCGCCGTGGTCGAGGTCGTCCTCGAAACCGGCGAGGTGCGCGTCCTCGACATGGTCACCGTCGACGACTGCGGGACGGTCCTCAACCCGATGCTCGTCGAGGGCCAGCTCCACGGGTCCCTCGCCCAGGGACTCGGCCAGGCGCTGTTCGAGTCGATCCGCTACGACGAGTCCGGTCAGCCCCTCACGGCTTCGATGATGGACTACTCGATGGTTCACGCCCCCGACATGCCGGCACCGAGGGCCGATCATCTCCAGCATCCTGCCCCGTCGAACCCGCTCGGGGCGAAGGGAACCGGAGAAGCCGGGTGCATCGGAATGCCCGCCGCGGTGCTCAACGCAGCCATCGACGCGCTTGCGCCGTTCGGCGTGGCCGAGTTGCAGTTCCCCCTCCAACCGCATCGGGTGTGGGCGGCGATCCAGGCGGCGTCTCGTGGGTGACGTCGAGCCCATCGTCAAGGGCGCGGTCGTCCAAGCGGCACCGGTGTTCCTCGACCGGGAGGCCACACTCGAGAAGGCCGTTGCGTTGATCGAGGAAGCCGGAGCCGCAGGCGCTGAGATCGTGGCATTCCCCGAGGGCTTCATCCCCGCCCATCCGATCTGGTTCCACTTCCATTCGGGCACCGACCGGGTGGGCACGACCCTGGCGGTAGAGCTGTTCAAGAACTCGGTGGAGGTTCCCGGTCGGGAGATCGCCGCGCTCGAGGCTGCTGCTGCCAGAGCAGGCATCTTCGTCGTCATGGGTGTGTGTGAGAAGCTCCCGAACACCTTCGGCACGATGTACAACACCCAGGTCTTCATCGACCCCGACCGCGGGTACGTCGGCAAGCACCAGAAGCTCGTACCCACGGTCGGCGAACGGCTCGTCCACCGTGCAGGCGGACCCGAGACCTTCGGAGTGTTTCCCGCACCGTTCGGCCCGGTGTCGGGACTGATGTGTGGGGAGAACTCGAACCCGCTGGCGATCTTCGCCCTGACGGCCGAGGCAACCCGTGTGCACGTGATGGCCTGGCCCAATCACTTCCCGAAACCCGCTCTGCCCATGCCCGAGATCTCGCTGACGGCTGCCCGGGCGTTCGCACAGATGTCGAAGGCGTGGGTGCTGAGCGCTTCCGCGGTCGTCGACGATCGGATCAGGGACATGATCGCCGAGACGGAGGCAGACCGGGAGTTCCTCGCAAGAGACGACATCGGAGGGGGCTCGTGCATCGTGGCGCCCGACACCAGGGTGATTGCCGGCCCGACCGTCGGCAACGAGGAACTGATCCTCTACGCCGACATGGACCTGGAGGTCGGTGTCAAGATGAAGCTTCGCCACGACCTGGCCGGCCACTACAACCGACCCGATGTGTTCCGCCTGCTCGTCAACAAGGGCGCGCTCCCACTGATGCAAACGGTCGCCGGCGACGAGCTCGGCGCTCCATCGACACCGGTTCTCGACATGTCGGATCCGGCCATGCTCGAGGCGTTGACCGACGATTGACCAGTGATTCCCGGTTGGGTGGCGACGGACCATAGGTTGTCGTCGTGAGTGATCGAATCCTCATCGAAACGTCTGATCCCGACGAGCGGACCGATGCTGCCCGGCGGTCGTGGCGCGGAGTCGCACTTGCGACCGTTGCGATTGCCATCGTTGGATGGTCTCTCGCCTCGACCACCAACTCGTCGGAGGCGCCGGAACCGGATCCGACACTTCTGACCGAACCCTTCTCCCCTCCCGATGGAGCATGGTCCGAGATCGAGTTCTCCGGAGAGGGGGCGTTCACGACGGTCCTCGAAACCGATGAGGGCCTGTTTGCCGCAGGCTCGGGCCGGAAGGTGGACTCGACTCCGTTCGTGTGGGCCTCCCCGGACGGGATCACCTGGGAGGAGACGTCGGGGCCATGGCAACCGGGGGACATCATCGTCGCACTCGGGAAGGGCCCGGCGGGCTTTCTCGCCGGCGGCTACCAGATCGGACGGGCTTTCCGGGGCGGGCTCACCGACTCGCTGCCCAAGATCTGGAGTTCGACCGATGGGTCGTCGTGGGATCTCGAGCCGACCACCGGACTCCCCTCCGATGCGGTGATCACCGGGATGACCGCCGTAGCGGGTGAGGTCGTCGCCATCGGATGGCAGGGCCCCGCAGCCCTCGAGCCGCTCGCAGCGCCGGTCCAAGAGGCATCCCCTCGGGTGTGGTCGAGTTCCGATGGGAGCGATTGGACCGATGTCACCCCGGACGGTGAGGCCACGTGGTTCGCCGACGTCGCCATCACGCCGACCGGGCTCGCCGTCGTCGGTGGGGCGGATGACCGCGGCCCCGCAATCTGGATGCTCGAGCAGGGGACGTGGACTCATCTCCCCAATCCGCAGGCCGATGCAGAGACGGTCAGCGCACTGACCTGGGTCGACGATGCGATCATCGCCCTCACCAGGAGCATCACCGACCCGGAGGCCCTGGTGTCTGCCTGGTCGATCGGACCCGACCGCACGTGGACTCCCACGCTGACTGGCATCGAGCGTCCCGGGACCAGCGGTTGGGTGGAAGCCGTCGACGGCAGCCTCTTCGCAGCTTCGGGGTTCTCCAGGTCGGTCATCTCCACCGGACCGGAGGTGTTCGTGAGCCGGAGTGGTGAGGAGTGGATCGGGGTCGAGGTCACCGCCGGCGTGACCCCCTGGCCTCCGCCGCGCATCACCGCCGTGATCGACTTCCGAGGTGAGTTGTACGCCTTCGGGTCGCGGGGGCCGAGCCCGGCAGCGTGGCAACTCGCCGACGATCCCGAGGATTCGACCGGACCCTGAGCAACTCGGTTGCGGGCCTGCCTGCCGAACCACCTCTCGATCAGGGGCGATCGCCGGAAGACCATGACGCCGTGCAGTCTGCGGCCTGCAAACGATTGCAGTAACGGCTAGCGTGCGGTCGACATGACGACACCACGACCATGAGCGGCATTGCACTGGCCATCACCGCCGGAGTCGGGTTCGGCCTGTTCCAGGCCGTCAACCGACGGGCCAACAGCGGGATCGATGCCTATCGTGCCACCTTCGGCCTGCTCTTCATCGGGACCATCGCCTTGGCGCTGTTCGCCGGAATCACTCAGGATGTCGGTGAGCTCTGGGCCGCCCCGATCTCGTCGCTGTTCTTCTTCGCCGGGGCCGGAATCGTCCACTTCTACTTCGGCTGGACGTTCCTGTCGCTCAGCCAGCAGCAGGTCGGCGCAGCCCGTACGGGCGCAACCGCCGCCGCCACGCCCCTGGTCGGATCGCTGCTCGCCGCCGCGGTCCTCGGTGAGGCGCTCACCTTGATCACCGGCGCCGGGGTGGTTCTCGTCGTCACCGGCCTGGCCATCCTGTCGCTGCGTGGCATGACCAACATCGCCGGTGTCGATCGTCAGATCCCATGGTTCGGGCTCGGGGCCGCTGCCAGCTGGGGAACCAGTCCGCTCTTCATCCGGTGGGGCCTCGAAGGGCTGTCTTCTCCCCTGCTCGGTGTCGTGGTGGGAATGGCGGCCGCCACACTCGCCTACGGAGTGTCGCTCACGGTGACGGGCCGGTGGAGCGGATCGGGCGCCATCGCCCGTGCCAACCTC
>CBDTXZ010000111.1:0-9972 GCA_965364515.1 uncultured bacterium | reverse complement strand
GCTTCTTGGCGGCCGGCTTCTTGGCGGCTGCGGTCTTGGCAGCGGGCTTCTTGGCGGCCGGCTTCTTGGCGGCTGCGGTCTTGGCAGCGGGCTTCTTGGCAGCGGGCTTCTTGGCGGCCGGCTTGGTCTCGGCGGGCTTCTCCTCGACCTTGGCAGGCGTCTCGGTGGCCGGACGGAAGTTCGAACGCCACGTGGCGACGAGATCCTCGAGCTGATCGCGCAGCTTGTTGACCTGCGTCTGGACCTGATCGAAGTCCACCCGGGTGGTGAGCTCGTCGATGCTCTTCGAGTCGGTCAGCCGACCAACGGTGGTCTCGCCCTCGGTCGCCCAGGTGTCGATGCGCTTCTGGGCATCGGTGCCCAGCGACTTGAGGTTCTCTTCGATCTTCGTGCGGATCTCATCGACCCGAGTCTGGGTGCTCTTGGCGACCGTGACCGGGGCGCCGACTGCTGCGTAGATGTACTTCTTGGCTTCCATGTTCGATCTCCTGATCGTCACTCGTTGGTCTCTTCTGCAGCGGCTCCGGCTTCCACCAGAGCCCGGTACAGATCAAGGACCACTTGCTTCTGTCTTGGTGTGAGGTTGCGATCTGACTCGATGGCCTCGACAACTGTTGGTGCAGCGGGCCCATCTTCGATGAGCCCCGCCCTGGTGTAGAGCGTCTCGGCCGAGATCTCCAGTGCTCGTGACAAGCGCTTGAGGATCTCTGCCGACGGATTCCGGATGCCGCGCTCGATCTGGCTGAGGTAGGGGTTCGAGACCCCGGCCCGTTCTGCGAGACGACGGAGGGAGAGGTTTGCCCGTTCGCGTTGCTCACGGATGAACTCTCCGACCTGGTTTTCGTCTGTTGCCTGACCGGTCGCGTCATCGGCTTCCTGCTGCTTGCTTTTGCTCACACCCGCAATATATCGCAAGCTGCTAACTATTGCAAGCGCTAGCGCTTGTGCTGCAAGCGGGAGGCCGCAGTGCGCGTCGCTTCGCATCGGCGCTCAACTCACGAGCGTGTCCTCCGGCCTGGCGGCCGGAGCGTGTCGTCCTCGCTGGCGCTGGGAGCGTCCCTCGCCTTCGGCGGCGTGTCCGCGACCTCAGGTCGGCATCACTCTGCAGGGCGAGTGAACGAGGCGCGGGGCTGTACCGCCCCCGCGGCATGCTCACGACCGCAGGTCGCACGACGAGGCTCACGAAGTGAAGACACGCTCACGAAGTGAAGACACGCTCTGCGGAGGCCCGCCAGGGCCGAAGCAGAAGACACGCTCCGAGCGAATGGCGAGGAAGACACGCCGCGACGCGAAGCGCCAGCAAGCGAGCCCACGGCGTGGCGCGTGTTGCGCTCAGACGGGCGTTCCCACCAGGGATCCGATGTAATAGGCGATGAGCCCGCCGATGCTGGCGATCAGGAGGTTCTCGAGACCGGAGACGATCGGATTGGTCCGTGTGACCGCAGTCTTGGCCACGCCGACGGCGAACAGCCCGGCTGCGCTGAGCAGTGACGCCCACACCAACCCGGTGCTCGCGTCCGTGACGAGAGCGAAGGGCACCACCGACGAGAGCGACCCGAGAAAGAACAGAGCTGCTGAGAACACCATCGCTCGGATCGGGGAGCGGCGCTCGGAGTCGACGACCCCGAACTCCAACGCCTTCATTGCGTTGAGCAGCGCCTCGTCGGAGCGGTCGAATGCAGCGACGATCCCGTCGAGGTCGGCCTTGGCGATTCCCATCTCCTCGAACATGCCCCGGAGCTGATCGAGTTCGTCCGCACGGTGCTGTTCGATGTGGGAACGTTCCAGGGTGAGCTCGGAGGTGAGCACCTCCTCCTGGGATTTGGTGGCGAGGTATTCGCCGGCCCCCATGGAGACCGCTCCTGCGACCGCTCCCGCGACCGCCGTGAGGAACACCTGTTCGGTGGACAGCCCACCCCCGACGACCCCGGCGACCAGCAGGAACATCGAGACGAGCCCGTCGTTCACACCGAGGATCATGTCCCGCCAGTACTGACGGGTTTGGCCCACGTGCTCGTCGTGGGCCGGGGTCTCTGTGATCTCGGAGTCCATTCAGCGCGAGTCTATCGCTGGCTCCACCCCGTCGAGCCGGGCGCCGTGTTGGGGGGAGTGCAGCGGAACTGCTCTAGGCTCTCGACGTCGAGAAGGGCACGGAAACCAGGCCGATGATCATCGTGATGAAGAGAGACGCCGGCGAGCCCGAGATCGCAGCCGTCCTCGAAAAGCTCGAGTCGATAGGCAGCCAGGGTCACGTCTCCCAGGGTCAGTTCCGGACCGTGATCGGAGCACTGGGCGACCGTGAAGCGATCCATCAGATCCCTTGGGAAGCCATCGGGGGCGTCGAGCGAGCCGTGCCGGTGCTCGACAGCTTCAAGTTCGTGAGTCGAGAGTTTCAGCCGGAGGACTCCGTCATCGAAGTGCGGGGTGTCCCGATCGGCCGAAGTGACGAGTTCGTGGTCGTCGCCGGACCGTGCGCGGTGGAATCGCGAGACCAGCTGTTTGCGACCGCCGAGGCCGTCCAACGGTCGGGCGCCCGTGTCCTGCGCGGTGATGCATTCAAACCGAGGACCTCGCCCTACTCGTTTCAGGGCTTGGGTGAGGAGGCTCTCCAACTCCTCGACGAGGCGAGAACCGCGTTCGACATGCCCTTCGTTGCCGAGGTGCTCGATCCTCGTGACGTCGGCTTGGTCTCCTCCTACGCCGACATCCTTCGCGTCGGGACACGGAACATGTCGAACTACACGCTGCTCCAGGAAGTCGGGAGGCAGCCCAAGCCCGTCCAGCTGAAGCGGGGTTTCACTGCCACGCTCCAGGAGTGGCTCAACGCCGCTGAGTACATCTTCAAGGAAGGCAACCACCAGATCATCATGGTGGAGCGGGGGATACGCACCTTCGAGACCGCTGCGAGAAACACCCTCGACATCACGGCTGTGCCTCTGTTGAAGCGGATGGCCCATCTGCCGGTGATGGTGGACCCCTCCCATGCCGGTGGCAAGCGGCACCTGGTCGGTCCGCTCGCTCGGGCGGCGGCGGCCGTCGGTGCAGACGGCATCATGGTCGATGTGCATCCCCAGCCCGAGACGGCACTCGTCGACGGCGAGCAGGCGCTGCTTCCCGACGACTTCGACGAGTTGATGGAATCCGTGACGGCCGTCGCCGCAGCCGTGGGTCGTTCGGCGTGAGCTCCGGTGTCGCAGCACTCCTGGGAACCGGACTGATCGGGTCCTCGATCGGCGTGGCCCTGCGGGCGGCGGGGTACTCCGTGGTTGCCTGGGATCCCGACGAAGCCCATCTGGACGGGGCCGAGCGAATCGGTGCGATGGACAGACGGGCCGAATCCCAGAGCGACGCAATCGGAGATGCCGACCTGATCGTGTTGGCTGTCCCGGCTGAGGCAACGATGGCCCTGCTGGCCTCCATGGACACCGACGCTCTCGTGGTCGACGTGGCCGGCGTGAAGGCGCCCATCGCCGCCGCCGGCGCTCGGCTCGCCCACTTCGTACCGACCCACCCGATGGCGGGAGCCGAGACCTCCGGCCCAGCGGGAGCATCCGGATCGCTGTTCCGGGGCGCCACCTGGGTCGTGGTCACCGACCACGCATCGCGTCCCGACATCGACCGTGTCGTCGCCCTCGTCGAGAGCCTGGGCGCAGAGCCGGTGGAGATGACTGCGGCCGAGCACGATCTGGCCGTGGCACTCGCGAGCCATTTGCCCCATCTGACGGCGAGCGCCCTCGTCGATGTCGTCGCCGCCCACCCCGACGCGCTGTCGGTTGCGGCCGGAGGATTCCGGGATCTGACCCGGATCGCCGCCTCGAAGGCCCCGTGGTGGCCGGAGGTCCTGATCGAGAATCGTGAGGCGGTCGGTCGGGCACTCTCGGAGCTCTCGGACCGTCTCGCCCAGATCGCTTCGGAGCTGCAGGCCGGTGACAAGGCAACGGTTGCCGAACGGCTGAACACGACCGCCGATGTCCGCCGTTCCATGGCCGCGCCGGTCGTGGGAGTCCGTCTCGTGCTCGAGGACCGTCCGGGCCAGATGGCGCTGGTCGGAGCGGCGCTGTCTGCTTCGAGCGTCGACCTGAGGGACCTCCAGTTGCGTCACGCCACCCACGGCGGTGGAGGTGTGCTCACGTTGAGCGTCCGGCCCGACGAAGCCGATCGACTCTCCGAGGCCCTGCGCCTCCAGGGGTTCACGCTCTTGGACTCCGGTTAGCGCCGTCGCTGCTCGGTTCGGCCCGACGGCGGCCCGCACCGTGCTCAGGCGGCCACACGGCCGATCGACCCGAAGCGCCCTGAGCGTCGATCCGAGGCGAGGGCTTTCAGTGGCCAGGTATGGCCGGAGGCGCCGTCAGGCGGACCTCAACAGTGCATCGAGGCCGGCGAGCGCAGCCTTGATCCCGATCTCGAGGGAAGTCTCGTCCAGCCGGAAGGTCGACGAATGCAGGTCGGTGCTGGCATCGTTCTCGGCGCATCCGAGTCGGATGAGTGTGCCCGGTGCCAACTCGAGGTAGCGGGCGAAGTCCTCTGCGCCCATGCTCACGTGGGTGTCGGAGACGGAGCGCGGCCCGAACAGCGACGAGGTCGCAGCCGAGACGGTGGCGGTGACCGCCGGGTCGTTCACGACGGGCGGAAGGCCGCGCTGGTAGTGCACGATCCCGCTCGCTCCGAACGGGGCAATGATCTCCCCGACCAGCTTGTCGACCAGGGTGGGGACCGACTCCCAGAGATCCCGATCGGCGGTCCTCACCGTGCCCGACAGCTCCACCATCGTCGGGATCACGTTGTCGGCCGAGCCACCATGGACCTTTCCGAACACCATCACGAGCGGCGATCGCGCATCGATCTTGCGCTGCAGCAGGGCCGGCAGTTGGGAGATCACCTGGCCGGCGGCCCCGATCAGATCGACGGTCTTGTGCGGTCGTGCGGTGTGTCCGCCCGGGCCCTCCAGTGTGATGAAGAAGCGGTCGGCGGAGCTGGTGATGGGCCCGGACCGAAAGCCGAGCATGCCTGCTCGGAGAGCCGGGTCGACGTGGAACGCCATGATCGACGCAACCCCGTCCATGACGTTGTCCTTGAGCAGCTCGTAGGCACCGCCAGGAAACGACTCTTCGGCAGGCTGAAACAACACACGGACCCGCCCCGGCAGGTCGAGATGTTCGACTGCGATCGCCACTCCGAGCCCGATGGCGGTGTGGGCGTCGTGACCACAGGCGTGCATGAGCCCGGGCACCTTCGATGCGAACGGGAGGTTCTGTGGTTCGCTGATCGGCAGTGCGTCGATGTCGCAGCGGAACGCCACCATGGGTCCGTGGGTGCCGACATCGACCGTGAGCCCGGTTCGTGGAGTCCGCGCCCGAGGCGACAGCCCGGCATCACGAAGCCGGTCGACCAGGAGTTCGGTGGTCTTGTATTCCTCGTGGGCGAGCTCGGGGTGCATGTGGATCGCTCGACGGACCTCGATCACGGTCGGGAGTATCTCGGCCACGACGCGATCGATGTCGCTTCTGGAGATGCTCGGCGGTTGGGACATGACCGCCGATGGTACCTGGGTCGCCCCGCCCCGTACGAGAGACCGTCACCGATCCCGGCCGCAACCCGCCCGATGTAGCCTTGCGGGATGTCGCTGAGAGTCGCCGGAGCCCAGCTGAACCTCACCGTCGGAGACCTCCGAGGCAACGAGGATCGGATCGCCGATGCGATGGAGTGGGCAGAGCGCGAAGGTGCCGATGTGCTGTTGCTTCCCGAGCTGGCGGTGACCGGGTACCCGCCCGAGGACCTCGTCATCAGGCCGTCGTTCGTGAATGCCAACATCGAGAGCGTCCGGCGTCTCGCCCGTCGATCAGGGGAGATGACGACCGTGGTCGGTTTCGTCGACCACGCTTCACCTGGTGAGCGGGCTGCGGCCGACGCGGTCGACCGGAGGGTGGCGAACGCAGTGGCAGTGATCTCGGATGGAGAGATCCAGGGGATCTATCACAAGGTGCTGCTCCCCAACTACGGCGTGTTCGACGAGGATCGCTACTTCGCCGCCGGCCTGGATTCCGATCGGGTGTTCGAGATCGCCGGGCACGCCGTCGGAGTCTCGATCTGCGAGGACATCTGGGTGCCCGATGGGCCGCCGCGCGCCCAGGCCGTCGCCGGCGCGTCCATCCTGCTGAACGTGAACGCCTCGCCGTTCCATCGCGGGAAGGCAGAAGCTCGGGAGGAGATGCTCTCGGCCAGGGCACGCGCATCGAAGGTGCCGGTCGTGTACGTGAACCTCGTGGGCGGCCAGGACGAGCTGGTGTTCGACGGTGCGAGTGTGGTCATCGACTCGAACGGGACACTGTTGCATCGTTCACCCCAGTTCGACGAAGACATGTTCATCGTCGATGTGGCCACGGGGGAGGAAGCGGGTCAGGTCGGCGGCGTCACTCCGCTGCTCGACCCGACCGAGGAGATCTACCGGGCGCTCGTCACCGGTCTTCGCGACTACTGCCGCAAGAACGGGTTCGCCGACGTGGTCATCGGACTCTCCGGAGGAATCGATTCGGCCCTGACGGCTGCCATCGCCGCCGACGCCCTGGGCGGCGAACACGTGTGGGGCATCTCCATGCCGTCTCGGTACTCGTCGGAGGGCTCTGTCATCGACTCGAAGGCGCTCGCCGCCAACTTCGGGCTCCGATTCGACGTCTTGGGCATGGACGAGATCTTCTCGGCGTATCTCGATGTGCTCGGGCCGGTGTTCGAAGGAACCGAAGAGGGCGTTGCAGAAGAGAACATCCAATCCCGTATTCGCGGTGCACTCTTGATGGCCGTGTCGAACAAGCACGGGCCGATGGTCGTGGCCACGGGGAACAAGTCCGAGATGGCCGCCGGATACGCCACGCTGTACGGGGACATGGCCGGCGGGTACGCCGTGCTCAAGGACGTCTTCAAGACGGTCGTGTTCGATCTCGCTCGCTGGCGAAACCGCAACGGTGAGATGATCCCGCAGAACACGATCGACAAGCCGCCGTCGGCAGAGCTCCGACCCGATCAGAAGGACTCCGACTCTCTTCCCCCGTACGAGGTCCTCGACGCCATCCTCGAGCGATACATCGAGGACGACATGGGACCAGACGAGATCATCTCGGAGGGATTCGACCCCGAGGTCGTGCGATGGACGGCCCGCCTCGTCGACCGCAACGAATACAAGCGGCGCCAGTCCGCTCCGGGCGTCAAGATCACAACGAAGGCATTCGGTCGTGACCGCCGGCTGCCGATCACCAATCACTACCGCCCGTGATCCTCGTCGACGGGGCGTCTTCCGATTTCCTGCCGGTGACGGATTCGGCGGTCCTGCGTGGCGACGGGGTCTTCGAGGCGCTTCGGACGAAAGACGGGCGCCCGTTCGCCCTCGAGGAGCATCTCGACCGTCTCGAACGCTCGGCCAACGCGATGGAGTTGCCCCTTGCCGATCGAGACGATCTCCGTCGGTGGGTCTCGGAGGCTGCGGAGCCCACAGGTGACGCCCTCGTCAGGATCCTGATCACTCGGGGCGACGATCCGGCGTCGCCAGGCCGAACGGTGGTGTTGTCGCAGCCACTCCCCGTCGTCCCCGACCCGTTTACGGTGCTCCCACATTCCGCCCCGTGGCATCCTGCCGGACGTCCGTGGGAACTGGCCGGGGTGAAGACCCTGTCCTACGCCCCGAATCTGGCGGCAACGCGGGTTGCGGTGCATGCCGGCTTCGGCGACGCGCTGTTGATCTCCGACGACGGCACGGTTCTCGAGGGGCCGACCTTCTGTATCGGCTGGTTGATCGACGGGTGCTTCGAAACGCCATCGCTCGATCTCGGCATTCTCGCCTCGATCACGAGGGCACAGGCGATCGAGCTCGTCGAGGGATTGGGCGTCGAGGTGATCGAGGGCCGATTCCGGATCGGCCGTCTCGAATCCGCGACCGACGTCATCGCCATGTCCACGGTGAAGCAGGTCACGCCCGTCGTGCGATGCGGGGAGATCGAACCGGTCCGGACCGACTTCACCGAGCGATTGGCCGGTGCGTTCGCAACTCTGGCGAATGGCGGGCTCCCGGGCTGACAACAAGACGATGGCACGCAGGAGGTGATTCGCGAGGTTCGCACGATTCGGCTCGTGCGTCGAACCGGACGTCGGACGATCACGTGAACGATCGCCGGTCGTGACATCGGCCCCTGTCCCGATCCGACCCGTTCGACTACACGTGACGGCGTCGAACCGAGGAGCGAGACATGACCGAGAGCCGATACGCCCGCCCGACCGCCGTCGAAGACGAAACCTTGGTGCCGGTGTGCCCCCACTGCGGTGGCAGCCTCGAGACCATCAGGTCGAGAAGGCTCGAGTCGAGCGGGGGTCCGGCCTTCGGCTTCGGGCGACGTCATGTCTACGGCTGTCCCCATTGCGGAGTGCTACTCGGCATCACTCATCGCAAGGGCTTCTGGATGGGGTGAATCCGCGGCGGGATCAGACGGCCAGTACCTGAGAGATCTCGACGTCTTCGTCGACCCCATCGAGGCGCTCTGACCGGGTGTTGGCGAAGGCGACGTTCGGCAGCGCCCCCACAGACTCGCGGACGTCTCTCGTGACGAGTGCCGTTCCCCCGGAGGCGAGATCGGTGACGCGGGAAGCGACGTTGACGACATGGCCGAGCAGATCGTCGCTCGCCTGGAGGACTGCTCCCTGATGTGCCCCCGCCCGGAGTCTGAGTGGACCGGGTGCGGCGTCGGTGAGCTCGAGCGACGCCATCACGGCGGCCGCCGGTTCGGCGAAAGCGAGCATGTGCCCGTCGCCGATCTTCTTGATGACCTTCCCGCCTCGGCTCCTCGTGATCGCTTCGACCGTGTCGTAGTGGTCGGTGAGCAGTGCGCTCGCCTCGAGGTCTCCCCGTTCACTCGTGAAACTGGTGAAGCCTTCGAGATCGGAGAAGAGAACGGTCATCGGCACCCTGACGAAACCGCTCGACTTCGGAAGCTCGGACTCGTCCGTGCGCATGACCTCGAGCGGCCGAACCTCGAGTTGTTGAAGCACGGAAGGCTCGGTCGCAGCCAACTCTGCGATTCGATCGCGGAACTGTCTGACCGTTGCGGCGAGGTCGACCTCCTCCTGTCCCTCGAGAAGGTCGGGATCGACCAGGCCGAGCTCGACGAGTCGTTCGAACGCCTCCGGTGCGTCTCTGAGTTGCTCGGTGAGGCTGGCCGTGATCCTGCTCGAAATAGCCTGTTTCAGCTTGTCGATCGTCTCCGGGGTGATCCCACGAATGACGCGCTTCCGCTCCATCGGGTCGAGGCTACCGATCGACGCAGGCTGCGGACGGCCTCAGTCGTCGAAGAAGTTCTCGATGACCGTGCGGACGATGGCGATGATGATCGCTCCGAGGAACGTCGACCAGAAGAACCCGTCCGAGCTGAGCCCGAGCCCGAACCGCTCCGGCTCGGACAGCCACACCACGATCTGCAGCATCAGCGCATTGATGACCAATGTGAACAGGCCGAGTGTGATCAGGATGACCGGAATGCTGAGGAGCTTGATGACCGGTCGCACGAAGAGATTCACACCGAAGATCAGCAGCGAGACCAGCAGCAGACCGCCGAATCCCCCTTCGAAATCGAGTCCGTCGAGGAGCCACGTGGCTGCGTAGAGCCCGGCCGCCGTCGCCCCGATCTTGATCAGCGTGTTCATGTCTCCTCCTGGCTCGTCGAGGCCAGTCTCCAACTTATCAGCCTCCTGCGCCGGGACCGGGCACTGAGCATGTCGAAGATGTGACATCCGGCGGATCCTTCTCGCCCCGGCGATCCGGATACTGGATTGGTGACAGGCGCACCATGCAACAGATGAGCGCGACTCGTTCGGCGCTGCTCGCCCACCGAAGCCAGCTCGATCTGGCTCGGCGGGGTCGAGATCTCCTCGAGGACAAGCGCGACGAGCTGATGAAGGAGTTCCGAAAGGTCGCCGATCTCGTTCTCTCCGGTG
>CBDTXZ010000110.1:0-10040 GCA_965364515.1 uncultured bacterium | reverse complement strand
GATCGACTGCTGCTGAGCCGGGACGACGGGTTCGACCTCGCGGCGGAACTCGGAAGAGGACGGACGAGTGGAGCAGTGTTCGCAGACCTCGACGGCGATCTCGACAACGACCTCGTGCTGTCCCGGAATGTCAAGAGCACCGGCGATCCGGGAGCGCAGACGGTCGTCTTCGAGAACGTCGAAGGCGCACTCGTCGCACGCAACGACTCGTCGGACTTCTCGGGTCTCGGCGGCCGCACCGTCGGGGTCTTCGACGAAGACGGAGACGGACTGCTCGACCTGTTCATCGTGGAAGACCGATACGCCGGGGGATCGAGCCGCCTCTTCCGCAACCAAGGCGACTTCGCGTTCGTCGATGTCACCCGAGAACGCGGTCTTCCAGACGACCTCGAAGGCCTCGGCGTGGCCACCGTCGACCTCGATGGAGACCATCGGGCGGACCTCTTCGTGTCCGGCTCGAACCGCATGTTCGCAGGGGTGGAGGGAGGATTCACCGAAGTGGATTCGACGGTGTTCGAATGGGAGACGTTCGGCGACGAGGACCTGGTGGCCGGAGTTGCCACCGGTGATCTCGACCGGGACGGCCGCTTGGATCTCGTGGTCGGACATCACTTCAACTCGACAGTCGATTTCGGTACGGAGGTCCCCGTCAGGGTCTACCTGAACCGGTCCGAGCCCGGCCGGCTCGAGTTCATCGACGTGACCGACGCCGTGGGGATGGTGGGATTGCCCACCAAGGCTCCGCACGTCGAGATCGCCGACCTCGACAACGACGGCTGGCCGGACATCCTGACGTCCGCCTCGGCCGAGAACGGGACCGTGCCCGCCGTCTTCCGACATCGAGGCATGTCGGACGGGCTGCCCCGTTTCGTCCCTCCGGTCGGACTCGGATCCCCGCAGTACTGGGTCACGGCACCGACCGCGGATTTCGATCGCGATCTGCGCCTGGACGTACTTGCGGTCGAGTGGGAGCCGTCACTTCCATCACTCCTGCTGCGAAACACACGATCGGCGGGCAACGCAGTTCGCGTGGAGCTCCCGGGAAGCTCCGCCGTGGGATCAGAGGTGTCCGTCTTCGACGATGTGACCGGCGAGCTGATCGGCTACCGGGAGATCGTTGCAGCCGTCGGGTACACCGCCGGGGTCGAGAGTGTCGCACACTTCGGCATCGGTGACAGGAGCTCGATCGATCTGGTCGTTCGTTTCCCGGACGGGGCGGTCCACTCGGTCGACGACGTGCCGGCCAACTCGGTGGTGACGCTGGGTCGCTGACTCAGGCGTCGTAGGAACCTGCCGTGGTCGTCCCGCCGGTGCCGGTCCAGTTCGTGTGGAAGAACTCGCCGCGGTCCCGATCTATGCGCTCGTAGGTGTGGGCGCCGAAGTAGTCGCGCTGCGCCTGGATCATGTTCGCCGGCAGCCGTTCACTTCGATAGGCGTCGTAGAACGCCAACGCCGCCGAATAGGCCGGCACCGGTATCCCATTCGCCACCGCCGTCGAGACGACCCGGCGCCATCCGTCCTGGTGCTCGGCGATGGCCGAAGAGAAGAACTCGTCGATCAGCAGGCTGGTCAGGTCGCCGTTCCGTTCGAACGCGGCCGTGATGTCGTCGAGGAACGCGGCCCGGATGATGCATCCCTCTCGCCAGAGCGAGGCGATCCTCCCGTAGTCGAGGTCCCATTCGTACTCGTCCGCCGCCGCCCGCAACAGCAGGAAGCCCTGGGCGTACGAGACGATCTTCGAGCAGTACATCGCCGACTCGACATCGTCGAGGGCAAGTCCATCGAGACGCGGCTCGGGACCGGTGAGGATCGTCGCCGCCTCGACGCGTTGGTCCTTCAAGGCCGACACGATTCGGGCATAGACGGCCTCCGCGACCAGTGTGACCGGCTGGCCCAACTCGAGTGAGCTGATCGCCGTCCACTTGCCGGTGCCCTTCTGCCCGGCGGCGTCGAGGATCTTCTCGAGGACCACCTCGCCCTCCTCATCCCGGAAGGCGAGGATGTCGGCGGTGATGTCGACGAGGAACGAGTCGAGCACGCCGTGGCCCCACCGCTGGAAGGTGCCGGCCATGTCTTCGTGGCTCATCCCTGCCGACTTCATCAGGGCGTAGGCCTCGGCGATCACCTGCATGTCGCCGTATTCGATGCCGTTGTGCACCATCTTCACGTAGTGGCCCGCCCCGTCTGCACCGACCCAGTCACAACAGGGGGTGCCGTCGGCGACCTTGGCGGCGATGCTCTGCAGGATGTCCTTGACGAACGGCCAGGCCGACTCTGATCCGCCAGGCATGATCGACGGGCCGTTGCGGGCGCCTTCCTCGCCGCCGGACACACCGGTTCCGATGAAGCGGAATCCTCGATCTTCGAGCTCCCGGGTCCGACGGATCGTGTCGGTGAACTCGGAGTTGCCGCCATCGATGATGATGTCTCCTTCGTCGAGGAGCGGCACCAGAGACTCGATCACGGCGTCGACCGCCGGACCCGCCTTGACCATGAGCATCACCCTGCGGGGTGAGGCAAGCGAGTCGACGAGTTCTTCGATCGTCTCGACGCCGACGACGGACTTCCCGCTCGCCGGTCCTTGCACGAACTCGGTCATCGTCTCGGTGGTGCGGTTGTAGACGGTCACGGTGTAGCCGTGATCGGCCATGTTCAACACGAGGTTCTGGCCCATCACTGCCAGCCCGATCAATCCGATGTCAGAAGCCATGCTCGACACCCTATCGGCGGCCAACGGCGCACCAGAAGAAGGCGCGGATCGGCGCATCGGGTGTCGAGTCGTTGCGTCGCAATGGACGGAGGAGGCCGAGTCCCCCCGGCGGGAAGCCGATCACGCAGGGAGATCAGGCATCCCTGCCTGCGTCCTGGCCCTGACGGGCTTTCGATGACGTTCTATCCTCGCCCCATGGCAATTCTCGGTATCGACATCGGCGGCTCAGGAATCAAAGGCAATCTGGTCGACCCGTTCACGGGGAGGCTCGAGGCCGAGCGGCACAAGATCGCGACCCCACAACCTGCCACCCCGTCTGCGGTGGCAGACGTGATCGTCGAGATGATCGGCCACTTCGAGTACCAGGGCCCGGTCGGATGCACGTTCCCGGCGATCGTCAGACGTGGCGTGGCCATGAGCGCCGCCAATGTCGACGAGTCGTGGATCGGAACCAATGCCGAGAAGCTGTTCGAGGAGCGGTCGCAGGGCAACGACTTCACGATGCTCAACGATGCGGACGCTGCGGGCATCGCCGAGGTCGAGTTCGGTGCGGCGAAGGACCGGTCGGGAGTCGTTCTGATGCTCACCTTCGGCACGGGCATCGGTTCCGGCATGTTCATCGACGGAATCCTCGTCCCGAACACCGAGCTGGGTCACATCCACTTCGACGGGCATGCGCCGGTCGAGGACTGGGCCGCCGCCAAGGTGAAGAGCGAAGCGGGACTCACCTGGGAGGAGTGGGCCGGCAGAGCGGGCGCCTATCTCAACCATCTCGATCGGCTGTTCTCGCCCGATCTGTTCGTCTTCGGCGGAGGCGTGTCCCGGAAGTGGGAGAAGGTCGGACCGTACCTCGGGGTCTCTGTCGAGACGGTCCCGGCGCTCCTCCAGAACGAGGCCGGCATCGTCGGCGCTGCCATGGCCGCCACCCGACGCTGAGCACCCCACTGCCCGAACACTCTTCTTACATCTCGCTCATTCCTCTCTGACACCGACGGGGGATCGTGTTCACGGTCGAGGAAAGGACCGTGATGAATCCGATTCGAACCGCTGTCGCAGCGGCCGCCCTCGTGGCGGTGGGTGCGTGTGGCGGAGCATCCGGCGGGGACCCCGTTGGAGGCGGTGTCGTCGCAACCGAGCCGGAGCCGACCGCGTCGAGCCTCCGGGCCGCCGACGTCGCCGGCACGACCGACGACGCTCGAGACGGGTCTCCGGACATCACCGTCCCGTCCGTCACGAAGACGACCGGCGCCGATGATGTCATCGCCGACCACTCGACCACGACAACAACGGTCGAGACGCTCGATCTCGCCCCGGTGTTCGATGCGCTCGCTGCCCTGAACGGGCTCGTCGGGCAGCTCGACGCCGAGGTCGGGTCGATCGATCTCGAGGACGAAGGAGTGAACCCATGAGAAGAGTCACCCGAACCACGGCAGGCGCCCTCGCCGCCCTCGTGATGGCCGCCGGCCTGCCAACGGCCGCGATGGCACAGACCGACGAAACCGCCCCGCAGCCCGAGCAAACGCAGGAGCGAACCGTCGATCATGTCGAAGTGGTGCGCCAACGTGTCCTGAAGGCGATCGACCATCGACTGGAACGGATCGACAGGTTGCAGGAGCGGATCAAGGACAGCGAGTCGGTCGAGCCGCAGCACGCCGCCCACCTCACGGCAGACCTCTCGGCCTCCCAGGGCGGCCTGACGGCACTGTCGGCCCACGCGTCCAACGCCTCGACGATCGAAGAGCTCGCGGGCATCTTCGAGGATGTGGTCTACGAGCATCGCATCTACGCCCTCCGTACTCCGCAGACCGGGTTGGTACTCGCGTCAGACTTCGGCAACACCGTCGCCGACCGCCTGTACACCGCTGCCGGCACGATTGCAGAGGCTGCCGCCCGCGCGGCGGAGGCCGGCTACGACGTGTCGGCCGTCGAGGCGCTCGTCGCCGAGGCGGAATCGTTCGTCTCCGAAGGTGCAGGCCTGGTCGATCCGGTTGCGGAGACGGTGCTGCCGCTCGAGCCGAGCGATGTGCCCGACCCGGCGAGGGCGATCATGCAGCAGGCGCACGACGACATGGTCGACGGGCGGGACGCCTTCCACTCCGCCCACGATCTGCTGAGAGAAGCGGCTCAGCTGCTCGCCGACATCATCCGGAACGCCGCCGCATGACATCGAGCCGGGACGGGCGGGAGACGCCGCCCGTCCCGGCTTCTACGCGGACACGAACTCGGAGAAGCGACTCTCGTCGATCAGCGGGATGCGGGCTTCGATGACCGTTGCGGTGTCCTCGTGCTTCTCGATCAGCACCTCGCCCAAGCGGTGGGCGGCCGCGAGAACGTCCCCGCGGTCGTACGGGATCGACAGCCTGAGCAGCACCGTGTCCGCCTGGAGACGGGTACCCAGCGTCTCGAGCAGATCCTCCACACCCTCACCGGTGAGCGCAGAGATCATCGGCGAGTCGGGGTACAGGCGTCGCAGGCGCCCGACATCCACCGAATCGGCTCGATCGAGCTTGTTGAAGACGATCAACTCCGGCACCCCGTCCGCTCCGACCTCCTCGATCACCTCGTGAACCGCCTCGATCTGGCCCTCCGGATCCGGATCCGACGCATCGACGAGATGCAACAGCAAGTCCGAGTCCTTGACGTCGTCGAGTGTCGACCGGAACGCCTCGACCAGCTGGTGAGGCAGACGCCGGACGAAGCCGACGGTGTCGGACAGGAGAATGGTCTGGCCCTCGGGGAGATCGGCCCGGCGCACCGTCGAGTCGAGCGTCGAGAAGAGGCGGTCCTCGGTGAGCACGTCGGCCTCGGTGAGGCGGTTGAGCAACGTCGACTTCCCCGCGTTCGTGTATCCGATCAGCGTGACCTGCGGCATGGCCGCTCTGCGTCTCGCCTTCCGCTGGGTCGATCGAGTCGATGCCAGTGCCTTGAGGTCCCTGACGAGCTTGGCGATCTTGCTCTCGATCCGTCGTCGATCGGTCTCCAGCTTGGTCTCACCGGGTCCACGGGTGCCGATCCCGGCTCCCTGCTGGGACAGCTGCTTACCCATGCCCCGCAGCCGGGGCAGGCGGTATCTCAGCAGTGCAAGCTCCACCTGGAGTGCGCCCTCCCTGCTGGTGGCGTGTTGGGCGAAGATGTCCAGGATCAAGGCTTCGCGATCGACGACGTCGCATTCGAATACCTGTTGGAGGTTGCGCTGCTGGGCGGGTGACAGCTCGTTGTCGAAGACGACGACGTCGATGTCGAGCGCCTTGGTCACGCCGCTGAGCTCCTTCGCCTTGCCCGAGCCGATGAAGTAGGCGGCATCCGGCGCGTCGCGACGGACGAGTTCCCGGCCGACCGGGTCGGAGCCGGCCGTATCGGTGAGGAGTTCGAGCTCGTCGAGCGATCGTTCCTCCGTCTCCGGGTCGGAGTCGGGCAACAGGACGCCGATGAGGAACGCCTTCTGTACTTCGACGTCGAGGTCGGTGACGGTTGCGGTCAGTCGCTTGCCGCGCCGTCCCTGATGGTCGTAGGTCATATGCCACCCAAGTTAACGAGCGTGCAGCCTTGAGTCGGCTGGATTTCCTTCGAGCCGCACTCGCGGCCGCTGCCCGTCAGGTGCCGAGAGCCGACAGCCGAGAGCTGACAGCACTTCGATCCGACGCACCTTGGAGCCGAGGATTCCCCGTAGTCACAAATACTGGCCGTCGTCGGGGACGTGCTCGAATTCCTCTTCGGCGATGATCTGGGAATCTCTGACGGCGGTCACCGGTCGTCCGGTCGGGGGCCAGATGAAACGCCATGCTCCCGACGGAACGGCCCAGAAGCGCTGGCCGGTCTTGACGTCGATGAGTACCAGTGCGTCGTTTCCGTCTTTTGTACCGGCCGGGACCAGCAGGCCCGACTTGGTGGTGGCCTCATCGGGAGAGAATCCGACGCGCCATCCGGTCATCACCCGATATCCGTTGTCCTCGGTGTGCTCAGCCATCGACGGAGAGTGTGCCACGCGGTCGTGCTTTGCCCAATACCGGTGTCGGTCAGAAGAGGGCGATCACTGCGAAGCCGCCGACTACGAAGACGGCGATGGTGAAACCGATCACGGCGACCCACGAAGCGATCTTCGCGTATTTGACGATGTTCATGACTCGGCCGACCTCGACATCGCGGGTGGGGAGCCCGGAGGGTAGGGTCAAGCTCACGTCAACGAGGTACAGACCATGTCAGACAGTTCGTCGTTCAGCGAAGCACTGGACTATCACCGCCGGGGTCGGCCGGGCAAGCTCGAGATCCGTCCCACCAAGCCGACGGCAACCCAGGCAGACCTCAGTCTGGCCTACTCACCTGGAGTGGCCGAGCCGTGCCTAGCCATCGCAAAAGAACCGCTCGACGCGTTCAAGTACACCAACCGTGGAAACCTCGTTGCTGTCGTGTCCAACGGCTCGGCCGTGCTCGGTCTCGGCAACATCGGCGCTCTCGCATCCAAGCCTGTCATGGAGGGGAAGGCGGTGCTCTTCAAACGCTTCTCCGACATCGACGTCTACGACCTCGAGGTGGACACTCAGGATCCCGAGGACATCATCCGCTTCTGCGAACTCCTCGAGCCGACGGTGGGTGGAATCAACCTCGAAGACATCAAGGCACCCGACTGCTTCCACATCGAAGCGACGCTGCGTGAGCGTCTGGACATCCCGGTGTTCCATGACGACCAACACGGCACGGCCATCATCGGTGGCGCAGCCTTCGTCAATGCACTCGACCTGATCGGGAAGAAGATCGAAGACGTCAAGGTCGTGTTCAGCGGCGCCGGTGCCGCCGGAATCGCCACCGCCCGGTTCTTCCAGGAGCTGGGAGTCGAACCCGAGCACCTGTTGATGGTGGACTCGAGGGGAGTGATCCACACGGGTCGCGAGGATCTCTCCGCCATCAAGCTCGAGTTCGCCAGGGACACCGAGGCCCGCACGCTCGCCGACGCGCTCGACGGGGCCGACGCCTTCGTGGGGGTGTCCGTCGCCGACGCCGTCACGAAGGAGATGGTGGCCTCGATGGCCACGGATCCCATCGTCTTCGCACTCGCGAACCCCGATCCCGAGATCACCTACGACGATGCCAAAGCGGTGCGTCCGGATGCGATCGTTGCGACCGGTCGGAGCGACTTCCCCAATCAGGTCAACAACGTTCTCGGCTTCCCGTTCATCTTCCGCGGCGCGCTCGACGTGCGCGCCAAGGGTGTCAGCGAAGGTATGAAGATCGCAGCCGCCAATGCGCTGGCCAAGCTCGCTCGCCAGCCCGTGCCGGAATCGGTCCTGAAGGCATACGATCTGGACAGGCTCCAGTTCGGACGCGACTACCTCATTCCCAAACCGTTCGATCCCCGCGTGCTGTGGACGGTCGCTCCCGCCGTCGCCCAGGCGGCGACCGAGGAAGGTCTCGCCAGAGACCCGATCGGTGACCTCGACGCCTACCGCGAAGCGCTTCGCGCCAGGTTCCAGTCGAGCTACAGCCTGATCCAATCGGTGACCGTCCGGGCGAAGGCTCGACCGAAGACCGTGGTGTACCCGCACGGCGACGATCTGCGAATCGTTCGCGCCGCCAGGCGAGTGCTCGACGAGGGCATCGCCTCCCCGGTCCTGCTGGGCGACACCGGGGTCATCCGGGAGCTCGCCACCGAGTTGGGTATCGATCTCGAGGGGCTCACGGTGATCGATCCGGTCACCGACAGCGTGATGCGCGCCCGCTATGCCAAACGCCTCGTCGAACTGCGGCGCTCGAAGGGCATGTCGCAGGCGACCGCCGAACGGCAGGTCTTCGATCCCAACGTGTTCGCTGCGCTGATGGTCGAGCAGGGTGATGCCGACGCGGTGCTCGGCGGTCTGACGACGTTCTATCCCGAAACGATCAGACCGGCGCTCCAGATCATCCGCCTGGAGCCGGACAGGACGATCGCTTCGGCTCTGTACGTGGTGGTCACCAAGGGGACGCCCCTCTTCTTCACCGACTGCGCCGTGAACATCGAGCCCGATGCCAAGGAG
The DNA here is from genome assembly GCA_965364515.1 of uncultured bacterium. Lineage (GTDB taxonomy): Bacteria > Actinomycetota > Acidimicrobiia > Spongiisociales > ZC4RG35 > JAHEDH01. The sequence goes on along the minus strand of CBDTXZ010000110.1, from coordinate 1,322 downwards.
CTGGCGGAGATCGCTTCGGCGGCCGTGGAAGTCGCCGAGCACCAGTTCGACCGCAAGCCTCGGGTCGCCTTCCTGTCGTATTCCGACTTCGGTTCAGCGATGGGGGACGAGCCGGCGAGAGTGCGGCAGGCAGTCGAGATCTTCCGTGCGAACCACCCCGACGTCCCCGCCGACGGGGAGATGCAGGCCGACACCGCGGTCGTCACCGAGCTCATCCAGTCCCGTCGGCCGCACGGCTCGCTCGGCCGTTCGGCCAACGTCCTGGTGTTCCCGACGCTGACGGCGGCGAATGCCGCATACAAGCTGCTGCACCACCTGGGTGATGCCGAAGTGATCGGTCCGATCCTGACCGGGTTGGCGAAGCCGGTGCACGTCTTGCAGCGTGATGCCGAGGTCGGTGATGTCGTGAACCTGACCGCCTACGCCGTCGCCGACGCCCAACGCCGCGAGGCCAAACACCAAACCTGATTCGTGAGTCGATCCCTCGCCTGTGATTGGCTGCTCCGAGCAGCCAATCACAGGTGGGTCGAATCGAGACGCCGGTCGAATGCGGGCGTGAGCCTGAGATCCGACCGGGCTGACAATGGCGGAGGCGGACGGGAATCGAACCCGCCAGAGGCCTTTCGGCCTCTCGACAGTTTTGAAGACTGCGGAACCCACCAGGCGTTCGGACGCCTCCAGCGAGCATCGTAGAGACCTGCGGCGTTGAGCTCGCAGTCGGGTGCGGTGTCTGGCAGCGGCGCCCCCAGGGCTAGCCTGGAAGCCATGGCGCAGTTCGGATCCCTCATCGCCGAGCACCGGGAGCGGCTCGGGCTGTCGAGCGGCCGCGTCGCCGAGCTCGTCGGCAGATCGCCGGGCACCGTCCGCGCCTGGGAGCGCGGGAGATCCCACCCCGACGACCCCGTCGTGGTGAGTTCGCTGGCTGCGGTCCTTGGAATCGACGAGACCGAGCTGTTCGTCGCCGCCGGGTTGGAGCCTCCAAGGGCGTCTGCTCGGTTCTCCCTCGAGCAGACGCTTTCCGCGATCGCGCCCTCTTCGACCGAGACCGAGCAAGTCGACATTCCCGAGTCGCCGAGCGACGGCCAGGGCAGGCATGCGCGAAGCGTCGGCGAGAACAAACTCAGCGACCGGGAGTCTGCGCTCGACCGTCTCCGAAGTGCGGTCGAGTCCGTGTCGGAGAACCTCGGCGATTCGCGACGTTCCCACCGTGGCGGGGAAGGCCCTCGCACCTCCGAGCCGTATCGGCCAGTGACCGCCTCCCCGACCCATCAGGGTGATCGCAGACGGCCGATGTCGACGCTCTCCTACATGGAGGACGTCGA
>CBDTXZ010000109.1:0-10092 GCA_965364515.1 uncultured bacterium | reverse complement strand
TGCGAACACGTCGGCTGGACAGCGAAGATCAGCGGGAGTGGGCAAGCGTCTTCTCAACGGGCCGGTTTCCCTCGATTCGATGAGTCTGGCGCTTGGCCCGCTTCTCGGCTCGCTTCTCCTTCAGGCTCTTTGCTGCGACCTTCTTCTCGCCATGTCCAGGTCTGTTCTTGGTTGCCATGGACGACCTCCGGGTCCTCACCGGCAATCGTCGCGCCGATGCGGCCGGTTCGGCAGAGTCGTTCCTCACCGTTGCGATGGACACCGGACATGTCACGCCCGCAGTCGAAGCTCGATGGCCGGCGTCGGTCTCCTCGGTTGGAACCGTCCTGTGGTTTCTGGCGTCAGACCTGCAAAACCGAGTACGAGGAGAGACTCATGAACCATTCGCTGCCAGTCACAGTGTTGACTGCGCTCGGAGCGCTCACCGTGCTGATCGGCTTCTTTGCCGCCGGCGAGATCATGGTGGCCGTTCTGGGTTTCGCTGCGTTGATCGCTGCAGGCGTCATCAACGCCGTCGAGACTCAGCGCGAGGACGTCGTGGTCGAGCGTCTCCGGCGTATCTGAACGGCCCAGGGTCGCGCGGGACCATGGAAGGCCGAGACGGGTCCTGGTCGATATCATTCACAAGCCAGCGCGGCGGCTGGCTCGTTCTCGGCGGAAAGGGCTCCAGGTGCTGATTCGAAGCTTTCGAAGCTCCTCCCCTGGAACATCACCGAGGCGTGGTCACTCCAGCCGTCTCCCTTTGATTGTGGCTGTTGCCGGGGTCCTGTTCATTCTCTCAGCCTGTGGCGATGCCGACTCGAGCCCTCTCCAGAACTCACCCACGACTTCGACCCAGGACACGATCGTCCGGGTCGATGCAACCGTCCCCAGACCCCAGAGCGGAAGTGAGGGGGCCAACGAGACGGCAAGCCCAGCCGACGACGCCGGCCACATCGCCGAGCCCGTCCTGGCGGACGTCACGAGTCCGGTCGGCGGGACGGTCAAGCAGGTGATCATCCCCGGGCCGGAAACGTCGGTGTTGGTCGTCTGCGATCGGGAGGGATTCGAGCCCTTCTTCTTCACCGATCAAGGCGACTGGGTGGGCTGTTCGATCATGGATGGGACCGAGCCCGGGCCAGAGTCCCTCCTCGCACGACCCGCCTTGGTCGAGGTGACCAGTCCGGTTGGCGGCACCGTTGAGCAGCTGTCCATCCCTGGGCCGGAGATCTCGGTGTTGGTCGTGTGCGAGCGGGCCGGCTTCGAGCCGTTTCTCTTCACCGACCAGGGCAACTGGGTGGGTTGCCAGCTGAGCCCCTGAACCGACTCGGCTCCGAACTTCACGATCGCATCATCGCTCGCCCCTCCGATTGCGCCTTCAGCGCACCCTCCCACCCTCTTCCATGCCGAAACGTGTCATCGACTCCCCGGGAGCGAGGCAGTCCGGCCGTTCAGTGCCGATGGGATCCCGACCTTCGTCCAGCCCGCTGCCTGGGCAGACCGCCACGATTCAACCCGTGTCTCGCCGTCATCGTGGATGTCGATGAGCCATAATCGGTTGGGGCAACATCGAGGGCAATCCCGACCCGATGAATCCGGGCCGGGCGAAGAATCGGGGAGGCGTGGGCATGGAGAGAGTGGCCGAGACCGTGGAGGAACGGTCCCGCCGGCGATTGCTCGTGTTCTTCGTGCGGACCGCATCGACAGTCGTCCTGGCAGCGGTCGCCTTGACTGCACTCCCCATCGCCGCTGCGGTCGACCCGATCGGCGACCAACCGATCGCCCCCGCAACACAACCGGAGACCGAGCAACTCTCAGAGGATCGCGACACCATCTCTTCACTCCAGCCCGAGCCTGGGGAGGATCCCGAACCCGACGAAGCGACGAAGGGCATCCCGAAGCTCGTGTTCCCGCTTTCGTCACCTGGCAGCTACACGGCGAGCTTCGGCGCTCCCCGGAGCGGCGGGCGCACCCACAAGGGGATCGACATCTTCGCAGACAAACTCACCCCGGTCGTCGCAGCCGCCGACGGGACGGTGACCCTGGTGCGAGACACGATCGGTGGCGACTGCTGCGTCCTACGCCTCCGTCATGAAGACGGCTCCGAAACGCTCTACCTGCATCTCAACAACGACACCCCCGGGACCGACGACGGGCTCGGATACGGCATCGCAGAAGGGATCACGCTCGGTGCGAGCGTCCAGGCTGGACAGGTGATCGGGTTCGTCGGTGACAGTGGAAACGCGGAGGACACACCTCCCCACCTTCACTTCGAATACCACGAGCCCTCTGGAGCGGCGATCGACCCCTACGTGAGCCTGCGTGTCTCCCAGGGGGCCGATCCGGCCGACTTCGCCGCCATGCAGGAGATACCCACCGAACTCGCATTCACCGGTGTGAGCACCCTCTTCCTGGTGACGATCGGCTTCGCCATGGTCATCATCGGCATACTGGCAACGAGCTTCGCGCACGCTGAAGGCCTCTGGAATACCGAAACCCGCCATCACACTGCAGTCGACCCGCCCCGCCAGACGGGGAGCCTGGTGACACGATCGGACGTCCGGACGAGAGACCAGAGAAGGAGTACCGCATGAACACGTCACTCCCGGTCACTGCACTCACGGTTCTGGGAACTCTCACCGTGATCCTCGGCTTCTTCGCCGCAGGCTCGATCTGGGTCGTTGCCCTCGGATTCGGTGCGCTGATCGCTGCCGGCCTGATCAATGCACTGGAGAGACGCCGAGACGTCTGAGCCAGAGCGACGACGGTCGATCTACCCCGGCCGATCTGGAGAAGCGCATCAACCGGCCGGCGTCGCCACCGTCAGATCACGCATCCACCGAAGGACTTGTCGACGATCCGCAGAACCTCCCTCCAGAGTGAGATCTCTCACGCTCGAGGCCGACAATCCCGACTCGATCAATGAGCGCAGCTCATCGACGTCACGGGATGGATCCCAGCCAAAGCCTCCACCCCGAGGTCGCGTGTTCCCCGACGCCTCCAGTTGGCCGAGCAGCCTGGCGGCACCCTCGAGGTCGTCCACAGCGACCGCGTACGCGCACGCAACCTTCTCGATGTCGGAATGAACATCCCGAACCATCAGGCGTGCCACGGCCTCCGACAGATGGCTCCGCGCCCGGTCGAGGTGCCCGTCAGCCACCAGCCGAGCGATCAATCGTGACGAACACCACACCGAACAGGGCAGATCCCCGACCTCCGCCAACATGGTCGTCGCCTCGGAGAGCTCCTCGATCGAGGCGCCCGCTCCGAAGTCCTGCCGACGCACACCGAGATAGAAGAGCGCGTGGCCCAGACCGTGTCTGGCGTCGAGTTCCCTGAGGATGTCGACGGCTTCACTCAGCCTCTCGAGCAGCCAGCTCGGCTGATCCTCGGAACCGAACATGGAACTGACCATCGCCTGAGCCGCCATGAAGCGATCCCCGATACGAAGGTAACGCTCCATCGCCTCGCGGATCAGCGCATCGCGGTCGTCCTCGGGCCCGCCGGCGTTGGCCCGGAAGAAGGACAGAGCGGCCGCATCCCACTCGGCGTCCCACAGGGGCTCGGCTCCTGCTCTCGTCAAAAGCGCCACGCCTTCCTCGAGCGCCTCGACAGCATCCTCCGTCCCGACCATCGCCGAGACCATCGCCTTGGTCATCAACAGCCACCCGAGGAGAGTGTCGTCATCCGATCTCCTGGCAGCCTCGATGCCCCGGTCGGACCATTCAACTGCGCTCGGATCGGTCAGCATCGTCGCCAGATAGGAGATCGTCATCGACGCCTTGGCGTATTCCGGTGGACTGAGCGCACCCTCGTCCAGCGACTCCAGCACAGACTTCATCAGATCGCGACCTTCGACCATCAGGCTGGACAGCGTCCAAAACCAGATCAGGTGAAAGCAGGTCTCGACGAATGCACCGACGTCCTCGTCGAGAAGTGTCGAGAGCGCTGAGCGCACATTGTCGAGCTCGCGCTGGATGACCGTCCTGGCCAGTTGCTGTTCCGGACCTCGCAGGCGCGGAGCGTTTTCGGCGACGAGCGCGGCGAAGTGACGTGCGTGGGACAGATGCGCATCGCGAGATTCGGACCGATCGACGAGACGCTCCTGGCCGTATTGGCGGATCGGCTCGAGCATACGGAACCGCGCCTCGCGACCGCCGTGGTCGGTCACGACCAGCGACTTGTCGACGAGCTGGTCGAGCAGGTCGAGGACCTCCCAAGCCTGGACTCGATCACAGACACCGACGACCTCTGCCGCTGCGAGATCGAACCCGCCCGAGAACACCGAAAGGCGCCGGAACAGCACGGCCTCATCGTCGTCGAGCAGATCGTAAGACCAGTCGATGGCGGTCTGGAGAGTCCGCTGTCGAGGGACTGCGGTCTTCGAGCCCCCGGTGAGGATCTTGAACGAGTCGTGAAGACGCTCCTCTAGATCGAACGCACTGAGACTGCGCAGCCGCGCAGCCGCCAACTCGATCCCGAGCGGGATGCCATCGAGCCTGCGGCAGATCTGAACGATCGCGTGAAGCTCGGAGGCGTCGGGGGCGAACCCGGGGCGAACCCGTTCGGCTCGGTCGAGGAACAACCGCACCGCATCCGATGAGACAGCTGCCTCATCGTCGACCGGGAGCCCGAGCGATGGCACCCTGAACACGGACTCGCCGGGCACGCCGAGAGACTCGCGAGAGGTGGCCAGGATCGAGACTCCCGGGCTCGAGGCGAGGATGTCGGCCACCAGACCCGAGGCCGACTCCAGGACATGCTCGCAGTTGTCGATGATGATCAGCATCGACCTCGACGCGACGTACGCCCGGATCACCTCACGCGTCGAGGCCCCTTCGCCGGCGCGGAGATGCCACAGATCGGCCACCTCGGCGTCCACGAGTTCGGGGTCCATCACCGGAGCGAGTTCGACCATCCAGACGCCATCGGCGAATTCCTCACTGACCCTGGTTCCCACCTCCATCGACAGCCTGGTCTTTCCGGTTCCCCCTACGCCGGTCAACGTCACGAGTCGGGCGGAGGTGAGCAGGCCGACCACCTTCTCGAGCTCTCCCTCCCTCCCAACGAATGACGTCAGTTGCCGAGGAAGGTGGGGCCGAGCAGCGTCGACCGTCTTCAGGGGTGCCTTGACCTCGGGCAGGCCGGGATGCCGGACCTCGAACAGCTGCTCAGCGCGGTCCAGATCCTTGAGCGAGTGGCTGCCGTGGTCGATCAACTCGAGCGAGACGTCAGGATCTGCAGCCAGGAGGCCCGCCGTCACCGCCGACAGCAGGATCTGACCACCATTGGCTGCGCTCATCACCCGAGCGCCTCGGTTCACGTCTGGCCCGAAATAGTTGCCCGCCCGCTCCTCCGACCGGCCGGTGTGAATTCCCATCCTGACCTGGATCGATGGACCTGTCCACGGTTCGGAGTGCAGGCCCAGCTGGGACTGCACGGCTGCAGCCACTGCGGCCCCGGCGGTCGCGAATGCAGCCCCGTAGGCATCGCCGGCAGTCGAGAAGACATAGCCCTCGTGGTCGGAAATCGCCTGGAGGAGGATGCGGTCGTGAGCGGCGAGACTCGCGGCCATGCCGTCGAAGTCCTCGTCCCACATCTTCGTCGATCCGGCGATGTCGGTGAAGAGAAAGGAAACGGTTCCGGATGGTCGCGACGCCACGTGTCGGAGCTTACGGTGTGACGACACCTGCCGTTCGGACGCCCCATTCGCATCGCTCCCATCACGGCGTCGGCACGAATGGGAAGCGTCTCCTGATCACCGGCGCCTTCATCGATAGCCGCGATCGAGGTGATGACGCGCAGGGGCGTCAACGGCGAAGAGTTCGAGCGCCGCCTCGATCACCTCACGTTGACCTCGACCGTCATGCGGAGCACCGATCGTTCGGCCCAAGGGGTGGCTGGTGATCAGTACCCGCGGGAGCCCGAGTTGGTCTGCAACGTGCTCGAACGCCTCGATGAACACGACCACGGTCGTCATCCCGCGAGCTTCGAGAGCCCGAGCGAGATGCCCGATGGTGAGGTGGCAGACCGGACACACTGCGACCAGCAGGACCGCTTCGGTGCCGAGACTCGCGATGTGCTCCGCCCATCGTGGTCCGGTGTCGTTGATCATCCGCTTTCGAGACGCCGCGCCGATGAACGAGAAGAAGGGGTCGACCAGACGGCCAATCCGCCCTTCCTCGGTCAGTTCGCGGAGGATTCGGCCAGGGAACACGACGCCGGGGTCGAGACGAGCCGGCTCCGGGTCGTATCCGGGATGAAGGACCCCGAGCGCCTCGTCCGGTGTCCCGATGGGGATGTCGGAGAGAACTGGTGCCGACCGGAGGAAGTCCGTCACCCTTGTCGCTGCTTCTTCAGCCGTCATGCCGGACACTCCGAGAGGCGCAGGGTCGTCCGTCTTCACGAAGTGGCCACTCGCAGTGACGACTGCCAGCGGTGCGCTCGAGAGATCTCGCCGAACAGATGCCGCCGTCATCGGCGCCCGAGCGCGTTGGTCGGATCGGTATGCCCGCACCTGGGCCTCCTGGATCATCTCGGCGAGGGCGCCGACATCTCCCGAGTCGACTGCTCTCATCGTCTCACGGAGCAGGTGGGCCAGGAATGCAGCCTGGTCCTCACTCTCGAGTTGGTGCAGCCACTTGAAATTGAGGTCGGTCCTCGACCCGTAGTTCAGTGAATCGGCGAACGCTGCAAGTGTCTCGGTCATTTCGCCTCCACCAGCAGAAGATGGGCTCCCGATGGATCATCGATCATGGCGATCGTCCCGAACGGGGCCGTCGTCGGCTCGATCAGGACCTGGCTGCCCAGTTGGACAGCTCGGCCGAGAGTCGCCTCGATGTCATCGACTGCAACGTTGACGAACGTGCCGCCGGAAGCATGCGGTCCATGCACAGGGCTCAGACTGAAGCCGAATTCGGTGTCGGCGTGTTCGATCGCTGCGATCTGATCATCCGGGCTGAACGACCAACCGAAGACTTCGCGATAGAAGGGTACGGATCGGGCCAGATCGGTGGTCGGCACCTGGATGCCGACCACCGCCGCCCGTGTGTTGCCACTCATGCCGCTTCCTCGATCCCTGACCTGAGATCAGCTGCGGTCAGACCGACGAACCTGTTGAAGTAGTTGGTCATCAGGTTGTTCGTGACCAGCAAGAAGATCTCGAGCAACCCTTGGTCGTCGAAGCCGGCTCCTCGGACGTACTCGAGGATCTCGCCACCGACTCTCCCGCGACCGTCGAGAATGCTCCGGGCGAGCAGCAACGCAGCGTCCTCCTTGGAGTCGACTGCCTCACCTCGTCTCGCCGCGTCGATCTCCTCTTCGGTGAGTCCGGCTCGCCGAGCACTCATGTCGTGCATTGCTCGGCACAAGCTGCAGTCGTTGTGCTCGGCGGAGAACAACGCGAGCTGCTCTCGCATCCTCGGTGTCAGCGTCTGCATGGCAGCATTGGTCATCCCGAAGAAGGCATCCAAGGTCGTGACGGAGTGGGCGAGGTAGCGAGCGGTGATCGGGACACCGCCGAACTTCCGCTTCATCTCCTCGAGCCGTACAGCGGCCTCGCCTTCGGCCTGAGCCGGATCAATGGGTGCTATCGACATTGCGATTCCTTTCGTCGCTTGCTTTCGAAGCTGCTCGGAGAGACGTCGATTCCAGGGAACGTTGGGCTCCTCCACGTCGCCTCGTTTTATGTACGTCGTACACTTATCAAGGAGAACAATACATGTACGCTGTTATTCCCGAGGAGGACAGAAACGACGTGAGCACCCCGAAACGGAATGGAGAACCGCCGACCAAGGGGCCGGGTCGCCCCTCCCTGGTCGAACCAGCTGAGATCGTCTCCGCTGCCACCGACATGATCGAACGAGACGGTCTCGAGGGATTCTCGATGCGGCCGCTCGCCAAGCAGCTCGGTGTGTGGCCGACCACCATCTACAACCACTTCGATGGCAAGGAGGCTGTCCTCGACGAGGTCGCCGACCACTTCCTCGATTCCATCCCGCTCCCCTCGCCAGACGCGCTCTCATGGGACGAGTGGCTCGAGCACTTCGCCGCAGCCGTGTACCGGGCCTGGACCGCCCACCCGCGGCTTCTCGCTGTCGTGATGACCAGACCGGGACGAGGCGACTCGATCGCCCGGATGCTCGACGTGTTCCTCGGCGTCCTCCGCACAGCCGGTTTTGCGGCCGAGGAGGCACACAGCGCGTGGCACACGGTCCAGAACCACCTCTTCGGCGAGGTGTACCAGGTCGCGCAATGGGGAACGGAGCCGAAGACCGGACGAGCTTCGGCCAGGATCGGCGACCGAGACGCCAGCGCCTACCCCACACTCGCCGAATGGGGCCATGTGTTGGACGAGTGCGACCGAACCGAGGAGTTCCAGATCGGAATGCGCATCATCATCCGTGGACTCTCAGAGCATGCCGGTCTCGCTGCGTCGTAGCGAACGACTCGACCCGATGCGCCTGTAAGTCGACCGGCACATCGAGGGATCGGTGTTCGGCCTGTCGCAGTCGTGACCAGGGCTGCGCGCTAGACGGTCCGGGTGCCGAACATGAAGACGAGGACGGTGGCCCCGGTGACGAGGACGATGAGAGGCGCCACCAAGAAGGCGATTCGTGAATGCCGCGTCCACTGGCGAACGCTCCAGAGGAGGCAGACGATCGAGCCAAGCAGGTAGCTGGCCAGGATCGAGTACGCAAAGAGGCGCAGGCGGGAGTACGCGGGGTTGTAGAAGAGATCCTCGGTCCCGAGGACGAACAGACCTCCCAGGAAGAACCCGATGGCACCTACGCCCGCAACGGTGAGCTCGCCATAGAAGCCGATTCGAGCCGCCCGGCCCGGTCTGTCGATGCTCGCCGATGCAGGGGCCGGTCGCCAATGGCGGTGACCGATGGAGACTGCACCGAACACGAAAACGACCACGAGCGCAGACAACAAGGCGTATGGGACCGGCGCGAAGAGCGCATTGCGGTAGGGCGGTAGATACGAGGTCATGAGGAAGAAGAACTCGACCTCGAAGTCGTCGACGCGCAGGCCAACGCGGTCCTCGAACGACGCTTCGAACGAGGCGCCCTCGGCGACATCGACCAACACGGCTGTCATGTCCGCGGGAGACATGCCCAGTCCGTCTTCGTCCATCAGGTACTCAACCGCGAGTCGGAACATCGGATAGTGGAAGTGTTCACCGACTCGTGGACTGGCGATCTGGGAATAGCTCTTGACCGAGATCGGGCTGATGGCTCCATACTCGGCGGTCAGTCGCTCCAACTGATCGAGCCCCCCGATGGCTGCGGTATCGCCGGCCAGCGCCAGGGGGAGCCCCTCGACGAACCAGGTGTCGACGGGCCGGCTCTCGCCGCCGGTGATCAACCACTGGATCACATGAACGAGCTCGTGTTTGACGACCGGCGACAGGCGGCTGAAGCCGGACTGTCGATGTTCATGATCAGGAGACCACACCAGCAGTCCGCCGTGATAGGCCCGGCCACCCCAATCCTGCGGGTCGTAATCGTGGTAGGCGTAGATGTCGATCTTGTGCCGACCCTCCGGATACCAAAGTATGCCGGGTTCGATGGCGAGTTCGTCGATCAGCTCCGCCCACATCTCTTCGGCAACGGCCGCCACTTCACGACGGGCTTCCAGACTGGCGGCATCGCTGTAGACGACGAAGTTGGCACTCTCGACCGGGTTCCCGTCATGAGGCCAGGCGTTGCGAACGTACCACGACCCCTCGTCGACCATCTCCACTGAACTGGGAGGTGCGTATTCATCTGTCGATGAGACACAGCCGGACAAGACACAAGCGAGCAGCCAAACCGAGAGGACCGGAATCGGGCGCCGCATACCTCAGAAGACCTGCCACGCGCTCGCGTAACCAGAGGCGTTCGGTCCCACTCCCCGACCGGAAACGCCAGATCGATGGATGCTCGACGCGGGGAGAGACTCGAACTCCCAACCTTCTGCCGTAGTCAGACGCTCTATCCAAGAGAGCCATCGGACACAGCCACATCATCGGGTCGAACACACAAGAGAGAGACCCCCGCAAATGCGGGGGTCTCGGCACACCCGGAGAGACTTGAACTCCCAACCTTCTGATCCGTAGTCAGACGCTCT
>CBDTXZ010000108.1:0-10289 GCA_965364515.1 uncultured bacterium | reverse complement strand
GGGGGTGACGGTGGTTGTGGCAGCAACGGTGCTTTCGTGTTGGGCGTGGCGACGCAGTCCAAGCCTCGGGCCCGGCTTGCCCGGGGGGTGACGGTGGTTGTGGCAGCAACGTTGTCCTGCGCTCGAGGCCGACGGCTGATGGCTGACAGCCGACAGCCGACAGCCGACAGCCGACACTCAGCCTTCAGACATCGGGTCGGCCATCCCATCTGCGGGTGCCTCACCATCTGCGGGTGCCTCACCATCTGCGGGTGCAGCCTCGACCAGACCGCAATCCGTGAGGACCTCGTCGGGGGTTCCACCACCGAAGCGGATGCGTTCGAAGGAGATCACCGCGGCGATCTCCTCTTCGGTCAGGTTCGGGAACCCGGGCATGCCTCCCGCCACAGGGGTTCCGAGGTCGCCGTAGGTGTTCCTTCCGGCGGCCTGGAATCCCGATGACCCGAGTCGAACCCATTCGATGTGATCGGTGCATTGGCCGAAGGTGTTGAGTACACCTCCGAACGCCGGACCGACTCCACCGCCGCCGTTTGCTCCGTGACATCCTGAGCATGTGGCGTACAGCTCCTGACCGAGAGCGACGAACTCGAGACCTCCGCCAGACGCACCGCCGCGACCGGTGAACTCCGAACCGTCGCAATTCTCGAGGGTGCCGGTGGCGCGATCGACCCGGAGTACGACACCGGAGTCGTCACACGTGGCGTCGGCTGTGCCGTTGCTGGCCAGATAGAGCAAGCCGAAGACGGGAACCACGAGGAGCGCGGCCACGAGCCACTGAGGGATCGAAGTGGAGGTCCGCTCCTTGAGCCCGGCGGTGGGGACCGACACGACCACGTCGTAGTCGAGTGCCTCCTCGGGGGAGACGAATGCAGGCGCCGGCGGCGGGGTGGCGGCGGCGGCAGTGGTCTGCTGCTGGGGCTGAGCTGCAGCGGGCGCAGCCGAAGGAGTCTCCTGTGCCGGTTCGGGCGCAGCGGCCGGTTCGGACGCAGGGGCCGGTTCGGCCGGCTCCGGCTGGGAGGGCGCTGCGGGCGCAGGAGCGGCTTCGCCACCTGCCCATGCCGCGATGATCGTCTCCGCGTCCGTCCCGGCCTCGGCGGCGCGGGCGGCGGCCGAACGCTGGACGAGTTCCTCCGGAATGCCCATCGCCTGGGCTGCGGCAGAAAGTTGGTCGCTCATTGCACGGATCCCCGGTCTCTCATTTCGACTCGAACAAATAGGCCGTGAGGTTCTCCAAGTCCTGGTCGGAGAGCCCCGCGTACGAAGGATGATCGCTGGAACTCGTCAGAACCGACAAAAGAGAAGACCTCGACTCGACCCTGCTGCCGATGTGGGCGAGGTCGGGGCCGTACCTACGAACTCCCAGGACCTGGTTGCTGTCGGAGATCGTGACTGGCCCCAGTCCGACGTCGGCGACGATCGGCCGGACGGCCTGCGTGTGACACGCCGAGCAGCCTTCGCTTCGATACAGGTCACGTCCGTCGATGCCCGCCTGGCTGAGCGGTACGACCGACGTGTACACGCCATTGCCCTCCTGCGGGAGCGCAGGGGCGAGAAAGCCGACCAACAGTGCGACGACCAGCAATGCGGCTGCCCCCGCAGTGATCAAGAAGGGGTGTTCGGTCCGGCCCTGAAGCACCGGTGGCTCGGCCGGGGGAAGTGGCACCGAGGCAGCCGGTGCACCGACCGGGGCCGGTTCGGCAGCTGGTTGCTCCACCGGCTTCGCCGGTTCGGCCGGCGTCGGCGCCGCTGCGGGCGCTGCCTCCGGGGTCGGCTCGGGTTCCGGCTCCGGTGGGGGTGCGGTGGAGGCGGGTGCCGGTGCTCCGCCCGCCCACGCAGCGATGATCTCGTCGGTCGACGCTCCCGTCGCGGCAGCTCGGGCAGCGGCGGATCGCTGAACGAGCTCCTCTGGGATGTTCATGGCTGCGGCTGCGGCGGCGATGTCGCTCATGCGTCATCACCCCCTTCTCCTTCTCCAGAGGTCTCGGTGTAGACGAGCACCTCCTGGGTGGTGGCAGCGCCGCTCGTGACCGAGGACGTCACGCTGCGGATGAACAACAGTTGTCCGAGGAAGGTGACCAGCGCACCGAGGACGGCGACGCCGATGAGGATGTTGGGCAACGCCATCGCCTCGGCCCAACCCTCTCCCGTCTCCGAGTACGAGCCGGTGTACGAGCCGCCGGTCCAGGAGAACCCGGTCAAGATCCCAGCGAGCGCGAGCAGCAGAGCCGTCGAGAGCGAGCCCCATGCAACGAGCTTCACCTGCCTGCCGGCGCTCCCGGTGTCTGAGATCTCCCGTCCGGTCATCGGCGGGATCGCCTGATAGGCGAAAGCCGAGAGAAAGCTGCCCCCGACCCCGAACAGGATGAGGAACTGGATCCCGTCCCAATAGGCGGTGAAACCGACCAGTGCCGCAGACGAGGAGAAGGCAGCGAACACGGAGAGCACCGAGGCGACGATGGCCAACCCGAGGCCGTACCCGACGGCCAGGAGGGCGGGACGTTCCGAAGCGTCCTTCCAATCGTCGTCGATGGTGGTCGCGATCGAGGCCGCGGTTGCGATTGCCGCGACCGGGAGTGCGAGCGACAACACCGCCGAGACGGAGTCGAGCCAATCGGGGGTCGGGCCGAAGGCCACCTGTACCGGGCCGAGGAACACGCCCGAGAAGGCGAGGGACCAGAACCCGGCCTTGGCGACCTGGCGGTTGGCGAGAGGATTGTCGGTCTGTTTGACGGCTACGTAATAGGCAATACCGAACCCCATTGCGGTGACCCACAGCGTGCCGAAACCGGTAGAGAAGACGACTTCCTGGAGTTGGCGCCCGATCGCTGCGAGGTCGGGGAGTGCCGAGACCAGTGCCAGGCCGGGGAGCCAGACCACTGCCGCCATGACGAACCACAGCGACGCGAACACGCTGGACTCCGACCGGTTGCGAATCGTTCCGAGGGTCACGACGGCCGGGATCGACACGACGCCCAGGATGAGCACATCGAGATACCAGGGGAGACCGAACGGTTCGACGCCGTCGCCGAACCCGAAGAACAGCGCGAGCACACCGAGGATCGTGAGCCCCGAGGATCCCACCAGACCCAGGAGAGCCAACCTCGGTTGGAAGAGCGAAGCACCCGTGAGTCGGGGAAGGAGGTAGTAGGCAGCTCCGGAGAATGCCGGCACGAGCCACCCGAGCATCACGACGAGCATCGTCATCGGGCGCAACCGTCCGTACGACAGTGGGCCGCTCAGCGGTATGAACGAGACCGACGCCATCGACAGAACCGTCAGCAGTCCTCCGAGCGCGAGGAACGCCGAGGAGACCAGGAGATGGGCGGTGGCCACGTTCTCAGTGGCGACCCGACGCCCGGTCCGTTGTTCAGTCGCTGTTGTGGTCACCTTCACCTCTGGGTCGGCGGCACGGGCGAGGTTAGCCTCGTCTCACGTGGCCTCTGCCCACACAGCGGAGCGAATCATCCAATGCGGATTGGGATTCATCCTCGCAAAGGCCCATGGCTAGAATCCCGCCCTGACCAGGGAAAAGACCCGTCACCCAGGAGCAGCGATGTATCGACTCGGCGAACTGACCCCCAGCCAACGGATCACCTATGGCAGCGCCATGCTGGCCTTGGGGACCGTGGCGATGGTCGTCGGCGTGGTCGTCGTGCATTGGGCACAGTTCCCTGTCGAGGAGTTCGTAGACGGCCAGTTCGTCCCCTACGAGGTCGACTTCCTCAACTGGATGCCAAGAGGAATCTGGTGGAAGGCGCTGGGGTACGTCATCGCCTTGGGGGCCTCCCAACTCATGCTTCTCGGCGCAGTCTTTCTCTTCGTCCTCGGCAGGAAGATGACGTGGGCCGTCGCATCGATGGCGGCATTCCTCGCCTGGATCCAGCTCGTCATCGTCTTCGGCATCGTTCCCTCCGAATTCCTCAACTTCTCCCAGACCGATCTGGACTGGAGCAGCCAGCGATTCGTTCCGGGGCTCGACCCGATCCCCCAGTTCCTCGTGCTCGGCAACGAGATCAGCATCAGCTGGGCTGTGGTGAAGGACTCGATCTCCATGGGTTACAACCTCGCGATGCTGGTATTGGGTGGCTTGTTCGCCTACAAGGTCCAGGACATCTACAGCGGCCGCCCGGAGTCCGCAGCCACCCCCGACGAGGTCACTTCGCCGTACGGCCGCACCCTCGTCAAGGGTGATCGCTGATGCCGAAGGGAATCGTCGACGAGACACCTCCCTTTCGGGACGACTATCAGTTGGCCCTCGTCGAGGGCGACTACTTCAAGGACAAGCTCCGCCCCAAGCAGTTCCTCCACATCGACCAGGCAGAGTGCATCCTGTGCGAAGGTTGCGTGGACATCTGCCCCTGGAAGTGCATCCATTATCTGAGCGTCGATGCCATCACCGAGGCGGTCAACGTCGACAATCCCAACGAGGACGAATCGAACTATGGGTTCTTCGTCGTCGACGAGAACGAGTGCACCCGATGTGCGCTGTGCATCGACCGGTGCCCGACAGGGGTGATCTCGCTCGGTAAGTTCGAAGGCTCGCTCGCCGACCAGGCGGCCGAGTTGGGGCTGAACAGCCGTCCATGGGACGTCGACACGGGTCAGCGAGATTTCAAGAACGGTTACTCATACGGAATGCGTTGGTAGGAGGATCTACGAGTGGCGAATGGCAACACCAGTTTGAGAGAGCGACTGTCCGAAGCGACCGACAAGCTCGCTTCGAGCAGCTTCGTCGAGTCGGTGCTGCGCCCGGGGTCCCCTTTCAAGAAAGGCTATTCAGACAGCCCGAGGAACCGGTCCTACGTGATCATGAACAACGTGCTGTATCACCTGCACCCGGTGAAGGTGAAGCGTCACGGCGTCAAGCTCAGCTACACGCTCTGTCTCGGCGGGCTCAGCTTCTTCCTCTTCATCCTCCTGACGATCACCGGCATCTTCCTGATGTTCTATTACGCCCCGACCGTCGAGAACGCCTACACCGACGTCCAGGCGCTGTCCACCTCGGTGGCGTTCGGGTCATTGGTCAGGAACATGCACCGGTGGGGCGCTCACCTGATGGTGCTCGTCGTCTTCCTGCACATGAGCCGGGTGTTCTATCACGGCGCCTACAAGCCTCCACGCGAGTTCAACTGGGTGGTGGGTGTCATCCTCCTGCTGCTCACCCTGTTGCTCTCGTTCACCGGGTACCTGCTTCCGTGGGATCAGCTGGCGCTCTGGGCGGTCACGGTGGGCACGAACATGGCCGGTTTCGTACCGGTGTTCGGTGCACAGGTGAAATTCGCGCTCTTGGCGGGTGCGGAGGTCACCGCCGGGACGATTCTGCGCTGGTACGTGCTCCACGTGTTGTTCCTTCCATTCATCATCGTGCTGTTCATGGCGGTCCACTTCTGGCGGGTCCGCAAGGACGGCGGCATCTCCGGCCCGCTGTAGATCGAGAGGACTCCTGACATGGCAGACATCCCAGAAGATCTCCTCAGACGCTCCGCAGAGGCGAAGGCGAAGGCGCTCGGCCTGCCGGTCGAACAGGTCCTCGCCGAGATGAAGGGGGAGGCACCCGCGACTCCACCACCCGCTTCGTCCGAGCCAGAAGTCGAAGTCCCGGATCCTGCAGCCATCGCCTCTGAGCCGGTTCCGTCCGAGCCCGAGCCCGAGACTCCCGCACCTGCTGCGCCCGCGGCAGCTGCTTCGGAGGCCGATGTCGACGAGCTGCTCAAGAAGGCTGCGGCCGCCGGCGGTCTCCCCGAATCGCTCGTCAAGCGCTCGGCTGAGGCCAAGGCCAAGTCACTGGGTGTCCCGGTGGCCTCCGTGCTCGCCGAGATGGCAGGTGAGGAGGCTCCGGCCGCCCCTGCGGCGGCAGCCGCCCCCGCCGAGCCTGCCGAACCGGCGGAACCGCCCGCCGAGCCCGCAGCCGCCCCCGCCGCGGCTGCCCCCGAGGCACCTCAGGCTGCAGTCGCGGTCGAGGAGAAGCCTGCCGAGCCGCCGGCGCCGACGTCGAACGGCGGCTCCAATGGTTCATCGAACGGAGCCAAGGCGGCCATGGTGACGCCTCGCCCGGTTGCCCCCGATGCCAACGCTCCCGAGGGCGTCAGAACCCAGCGACTCCTCACCGTCGTCAAGGCGAGGGCCATCCAGCAGGTCAAGGCGGATCCGACCGACAAGGTCAACACCTGGCCGCATCTGATGATCGCTGAATTCACTGCGCTGCTGGCGATGACGGGGTTCGTGATCCTGCTCTCGGTCATCCTCCAAGCACCGCTTCTCGAACAGGCGAACTTCAACGCCACCCCGAACCCTTCCAAGGCACCGTGGTACTTCCTCGGACTCCAGGAGCTGCTCAGCTACTTCGATCCTCAAATCGCCGGTGTCACGGTTCCGACGATCATCGGGCTGATCGGGTTCATGATGATCCCGTACATCGATCGGAACCCGTCGACCAAGCCGTCGGACCGGAAGTTTGCGATCATGCTCTACACGATCTTCCTGACAGGCTCGGCAACGCTGACCATCATCGGGGTGCTCTTCAGGGGGGAGGGCTTCAACTTCGCCTATCCCTGGCGTGACGGCATCTTCTTCGACGACCTCAAGGACTGGGTGAACTTCGAATGAGTGGAGACCAGCTACTCCTCGTCGGCATCGCGGTGCTGGCGCTCGCCGCGGCCGTCGGAGCGTTCGCCATCGCGGCGCGCCGATCGGGTGTCGACTGGCGCAAGAGCCTCTCGGACGAGACCCGTGCCGCGGACCGATCGACCGGCGTCGATCTTCCTCCGGTGCCGGTTGCTCAAGACGAGCCCGAGCCCGAGCCGGCGGTCATGCCCATGGGCGAGGAGCCGAAGTCGGAATCGGAGCCGGAGTCGTCGAGCGTCTCCGTGGCCGTGGCGACCGAACAGCGCGTCGTCGAGGTTTCGCCCGAGGAGTCAGGCGTCACGAGACGCCAGTTCTTCAACCGTGCGCTCGGCGTGACCTTCGGCACGTTCAGTGGGTTGCTCGGGACCAGCTTCCTGGCGTTTCTCTGGCCACGCATCTCCGGCGGGTTCGGGTCGGACGTCAACGCCGGAGCAGTCAGTGACCTGCTGGACCAGGCCATCAACGACGACGGCTCGATCACACCGGTCTTCGTTCCCGAAGCCCGGGCGTACGTGGTGCCCGGCCCACCTCAGCTGTCCGACGAGTTCGCCGGCAAGCAGGTCGAAGCCGCCGGCGTCATGGCGCTCTGGCAGAAATGCGTCCATCTCGGATGTCGCGTGCCATGGTGTTCGACGTCGCAGGGTTTCGAGTGCCCATGCCACGGTTCCAAGTACAACTCGATCGGTGAATACAACGCCGGCCCGGCCCCCAGAAACCTCGACCGCTTCGTCGTCGAGGTCACCGATGGCGGAGAGCTCATCATCAAGACCGGGTCGGTCATCGAGACACCCCGTGCGTTCCAACCATCCGTCAGCTACCCGCAGGGACCTTCCTGCATTGGAGGCTGACCGATGAGCTCGAGCATCGTCATCACCATCGTCATCCTGGCCGCGATCGCCTGGGTCTCGTATCTCGCCGTGTCCGCACTCAGAAGTCGCGGCTCGGAGGAGGTCGCCGCCAACCTCGCCCCCGGCACGACCGACGACGAGTTGGAGACCAGACGGCTGGAAGGCATCCAGCTCAGCGCCGTGGTGCTCTCCGGAATCCTGGCCGTCTCCATCCCCGTCTACTACCTCACAGAGAACAACCGTCAGGAGGGCTTCGTCGAAGAGTTCTCCGAGACGGCGATCGAACATGGACACGAGTGGTACATCGAGTTCCAGTGCGGTGACTGTCACGGTGCCGACGGTGGCGGTGGAGCCGCCAGCTACGTCGAGAAGCGCACCGGTGTCACGGTCACCTGGGAGGCGCCTTCCATCAACGACGTGTTCTACCGCTACGACCGCGACGAAGTGAAGTACTGGCTGATCTACGGCCGGGGGAATTCCCCGATGCCGGCGTGGGGCCTCGAGGGTGGCGGGCCGATGAACGACGCCCAGCTCGAAGAGCTGTTGGACTTCATGCAGTCCGAAGAGTTCCAGATCGAGCAGGAGGCCGTGCTGGCCGAGGCAGAGCCGGAGATCGCCGGCGAACTCGCCCGCCTCGACAACGCCACTGCTTCCGTTGCGACATCGCTCCTCAACCAGCAACAGTTGATCGCCGACCTGCTCAGGGCCGACGACATCGACGACGAGCTCACTCGCATCGCCGAGGATGCCGCCGACGCCCTCGACAACGCCGCCGAAGGGATCGACACCGATGGTGACGGTCTCTCCGACACGGCAGAGGAGTCGATCGTCGGCCTCAACCTCCAGGCACGCGAAGTGCTCCTCATCGACCCGCTCAGTCTCGAGCTGACCTTCCAGCCAGACGACCCGGAGACGAACGGCATACCCGACCTCCAAGCCGCCCAGGATCTGCTTGCGACGCTGCGGGAGCTCGCCGATGCGCCACTTGTCGATGGCGTTCCGAGCGCTCCTGCGCTCGGACCGATCGCCGACTCGATCGCCACGATTCTCGAAGGAGACCAGCCGGACCCGCTGGATGCCGAGGCGCCAGAGGGCGACGTCGCCACGGACGACGATCTCGGTGTCGAAGGCGACGAGGGCATCGTGGACGAAGGCGATCTCGCCACGGACGAGCAGGACTCGGCTTCCGTCGACACCGATGGCGACGGGTTGACCGACACCCAGGAACAACAACTCACGGCCCAGGCCAGCAACGTCGTGGGGACGCTCGTCGACAGTCAACTGCAGAGCGTGAACCTCGATCCTTCCATGGAGGAGACCACGATCGGCGTTCCGGACCTCCAGGCCGCCCGAGAAGCGGTGGCGGCCATCAACACCGTTGCGTTGAACGCTCGGGTCACGACCGAGAACATCGACAGGATCCTCCCGCCGGCGAGAACCAGCCTCGAGAACCTCATCGATGCCGCTGCCAACGAGCGGTGGGCTTTCGACTACGAGGCGATCGCCGCCAACAACGACATCTCGGTCGAAGAGGCCGAGCGGGTGGTCGGGATCTACAACGGTTACTGCGCTCGTTGCCACACGTCGGGGTATTCGGCAGGCCTCGCCTTCACCCAGGAAGCCGGCTCCGGAGGGCTCGGACCAGCACTGTGGGACGGACGGCCGGCGGTCCAGTTCCTTTCGGATCAGGACCTCGTCGACTTCCTGATCGTGGGTGCGGAGCCCAACCAACCCTACGGTGTCAACGGCTTCGGCAACGGGAGGATGCCCGCCTTCGGGGCGATCCTCTCCACCGAGGATCTCGAGCTGTTGGCCCACTGGCTGCGGAACGGTGACCTGACCGGCTTCGGTGACCGCACGTACACAGACTCCGCCATCTCAGCGGGAGGCAACTGATGATCAGAGAGATATTCCGTGAGTTGCTCTCGGCGAACCTGTTCGTCACCGGCATCCTGCTCACGATCGCGTCGGTCGCCATCTTCTTCGGGACCGTGTTCGTCATCAACTACACGAACCTCGGCAAGAAGCTGGCGTTCCTGGTGACGATGACGGGGATCTTCGCCTGGAACACGATCGGCAGCCTGCTGTTCGTGATCTATGCGCCTCGCGGTCCTCGCCCGGCGAACATCGAAGGCCTGAACTCGTTCGAGGTGAGGATCATCCCGCTCACGTTCATGGCCGTCTCGGCGATCCTGTTCATCGCCTTCCTGTTCGCCCTCAACCAATACGAGGAAACCCAGGAACGCGTGTGACGTGCGGCGGGCCGCCGTGACCGCCGCTCGACCAAGGTGCTGTCAGCCATCAGCTATCGGCTATCAGCCTTCATGACGCTCCGTAGACGCACGCCTTTCGTGCTGGTCGTTGTTGCGTTCGCGATCGCTGCGTGCAGTTCGACCGGTGAGCCGAGTTGGAGTCTCACTTCGAGTACGTCGGATGCCGTTGTTCACGGGCCGGGAGTGGAGGATCGAACCGGGTCGGTTCTCGAATGGGAGTTTGCAGAAGACGTCGACAGCTGGGCCGATCTCCCGAGCGACTTCCGGTGGGGGATACGTCAGTCGAGTCCGCAAACCATCGAGGTCGGTTGGTGGAGCCTGCCATGCGACGACGATCCGCGCCTCGTGATCGAATCAGGGGTGATCGAGTTGACGGTCGACGGCTACCTGGGCGACCGGCCGGATCCGGACGTCGGGTGCGCGGCGATGGGCATCTGGCGGGAGTTCCGCTTGACCTTCGACCGACCGGTCGATGCGGAATCCGTGACCCTCGAGGTGATCGAGCCTCCCTCCTGAACAGAGCCGACAGCCGACAGCCGACGGC
>CBDTXZ010000107.1:0-10326 GCA_965364515.1 uncultured bacterium | reverse complement strand
GTGCACGAACACGGCATCGATCTCGTTCGGGGCGGCGCTTTCCGGAGCGGTTGCGACGTAGGACGCGGCAGCCAGCCCGAGTGCCAGCGCTGCGACGGTGAATGCCGTGGCCGTGCGCTTCAATGCGCGGCGGCGCGAGGTCCCGTACGAAGCAGGCAGGCAGCCTGGTGCCCGGGAAACGCCGAGTCCGCCAGCGGTGGCTCCTCGACGTCGCACAGGCCGGGCTTGGCGATCGGGCAGCGCGGATGGAAGTGGCACCCGATCGGCGGGTTGAGCGGGCTCGGGATCTCGCCCTGGAGGATCTGGCGGTCTCGTGGCCGATCGGGATCAGGGACCGGGATGGCCGACAGCAGCGCCTCGGTGTACGGATGGACGGGGTTGGCATACAGCGAATCCCGATCTGCCAGTTCGACGATCCTCCCCAGGTACATCACCGCGACCCGGTCGGAGATGTGTTCGACCACGCCGAGGTTGTGTGCGACGAAGAGCAATGTCAGGTCGAGCTCCGACTGGAGCTCCTTCAACAGGTTGAGCACCTGTGCCTGGACCGAGACGTCGAGCGCAGACACGGGCTCGTCGGCGACGACCAGATCCGGCTGCAGGATCAGCGCCCTGGCGATCCCGATCCGCTGGCGCTGGCCACCTGAGAACTCGTGCGGATAGCGACCCGCCTGGCCGGCGTTCAGCCCGACGAGCTCCAGCATCCGCTCGACCCGCTCCCGCCGCTCGTCGCGGTCGTCCACTCCGTGCAGGCGCAGTCCCTCGGCGATGGCGTCGCCGACCTGGGTGCGCGGATCGAGGGATCCATAAGGGTCCTGGAAGATGATCTGGACTCGCTTGCGGAACGGCTTGAGCTCCGAGCCGGACAGGTGGGTGATGTCCTTGCCGTCGAAGTTGATGGTCCCGCTGGTCGGCTCCAACAGTCTGACCAGCATGCGAGCGAGGGTGGTCTTGCCACAGCCCGACTCGCCGACCAGTCCGAGGCTCTCGCCACGGAAGATGTCGAGATCGACTCCTGCTACTGCCCGGACGGCGCCGATCTGTCTCTGGAGCAGTCCGCCGCGGACGGCGAATTCTTTGACGAGGTCTCTGATCTCGACGAGGTTCTCAGCCATCGGGATGCTCCTGGTAGAGCCAGCAGCGGACCTTGCGGCCTGGCGACGTCTCGATCAGCGATGGCTTCTGCTCGGTGCAGATCTGAAGCCCGTTCTCCAGTCGCGCAGCGCACCGCGCAGCGAACCGGCATGCCTGGGGCAGGTCGACCAGTGACGGGACGACCCCGGGAATGGTGTCGAGGACGTCCTTCCGGGCTCCGAGCACGGGTATGGAGCCGATCAGCCCGCGGGTGTACGGATGCTGGGGGTCTCGGAAGATCGACCGAACATCCGCCTCTTCGACGATTTCGCCGGCGTACATCACGGCGACCCGGTGTGCCGTCTCGGCGACGACGCCGAGATCGTGGGTGATGAGGATCACCGCGGTCTTGGACGTCTCCTGCAGGTCTCGCATGAGGTCGAGGATCTGAGCCTGGATGGTGACGTCGAGGGCGGTGGTCGGCTCGTCTGCGATGAGCAACTCGGGTTCACAGGCCAGCGCCATGGCGATCATCACACGTTGGGCCATCCCGCCGGACAGCTCGTGGGGATAGGCCCTCGCCCGACTCTTCGGGTCGGGGATGCCGACCTTGGCGAGCATCTCGACGACCTTCTCCTCCTCGACCTCGTCGGACCAGTCACGGTGCAGCTCGAAGACCTCTTTGATCTGCGCACCCGCCCGATAGACCGGGTTGAGCGCAGACGATGGCTGCTGGAAGATCATCGAGATGTGTTCTCCCCGGAGCTTGCGGAGCTCGTTCTGGTTCATGGAGGCGAGGTCACGTCCGCCGAAAAGGACTTCGCCGGCGACGATCTCGCCAGGGTGGCTGATCAGGCCCATGATCGACAGGGACGTCACCGACTTGCCGCATCCGGACTCTCCGACGATTCCGAGGACCTCGCCGCGGTCGACGTGGAAGTCGATGCCGTCAACGGCCTTCACCACACCGTCACGGGTGTCGAAGTGGGTCTTGAGCCCTTTGAC
This sequence comes from uncultured bacterium, assembly GCA_965364515.1. Lineage (GTDB taxonomy): Bacteria > Actinomycetota > Acidimicrobiia > Spongiisociales > ZC4RG35 > JAHEDH01. Next base: position 8,247 of record CBDTXZ010000107.1, on the reverse strand, counting down.
CTCGAGGAGTCGTTCGCCTGCGATCCGTCCGCTGTCGAACTCGATGTTGCTCGTCGTGGCGTCAGTCATCGATTGAGCGTCGGGTCGAGGGCGTCTCGGAGGCCGTCACCCATCAGGTTGAAGCCGAGCACCGTGATCATGATTGCGAGACCGGGGAAGAACACCAGGTGCGGCGCCGTGAACACCTGGTTGCGCTCCGATGCGAGCATCGATCCCCATTCCGCCAGCGGCGGCTGGGCGCCCAGCCCGAGGAACGACAGGCCGGCAGCCTCGAGGATGGCGGTCGCAACGCCGAGCGTGGCCAGCACGACGAGCGGGGTCATCGCATTCGGCACGACCCGGCGAATCAGGATCTGGCTCGGCCTTGCGCCGAGGGCTCGCGACGCAGCAACGAAGTCACTCTCTTTGATGGCGAGCACCTGGGCGCGCATGACTCGTGCGTAGCCGGGCATGGTGACGATGGCGATCGCGATGAGGGCGTTCTGGAGGCCGCGTCCGATCGAAGCGACGATGGCGATGGCGAGCAGGAACGAGGGAAACCCGAGGATGACATCCATGGCGCGCATGAGGATGTTGTCGAGCCATCCTCCTGTGAACCCGGCGATCGCACCGATGGTTGCGCCGACGACGAGCGCCAAGGTCACCGTGAAGAAGCCGAGGGTGAGGCTGACCCTCGACCCGAAGATGATCCGCGACAACTCGTCTCGGACGTTCCCGTCGAGTCCGAGGATGTGTTGCGGGGTCTCTTCGGGGCACCCGAGGAGGTGGATGCATGGTGGGTCGTACCGGCCGACGTCCTCCTTGCCGATCAGGATCTCGTTTGGCTCGTAGGGGGCGAGGAGCGGAGCGAAGACCGCCACGAGGATCAGGAATGAGATGATGCCCAGCCCGATCATGCCCGATCTGCGCTGCCGGAAGCGACGCAGCGTGAGACGCCACTGGGTCAGTGGTTTGTCATAGAGTGTTTTGGCATCGGCGGCCTCGTGTTCGAGTTGCTCGATCGCTCGCTTGTGGTTGGGGGAGGTCATTCGATACGGATCCTCGGGTCGAGATAGGCGTACGACAGGTCGACGAGCAGGTTGACGAGCACGTAGACGGCCGCGATCACGACGGTGAATCCCTGGACGATCGCGTAATCGCGACCGGTGATGGCGTCGAACAGCGCCCGTCCGACTCCGGCGAGATTGAACACGGTCTCGGTGAGCACGGCTCCGCCCAGCAGACCGCCGAGTTGGAGCCCGACGATCGTGACGACGGGCAGCAGCGCATTCCGCAGCGCATGCTCGCGCACCACGGTCCGTTCTCGCACACCCTTGGCCCGAGCCGTCCGGATGTAGTCGCGGCTCAGCACCTCGAGCAGCGAGCTGCGAGTGATGCGGGCGATGATCGCCAGCGGGATGGTCGAGAGGGCGATGGTCGGGAGGATCATGTGACTCACGGCGTCCCAGAACACTTCCCACTGTCCTGTGATCAGGTTGTTGAAGATGTAGTGGTTCGCGATGTACTCGTTGAACTTCGCCCACAGCGATCCGTCGGTGAGCTCCCAGCCCCACAGGTCGTAGTACGCCGTGGAGCGGCTGCCGGCGCTGAGCCGGCCGGTAGGTTGCAGCGCGAGGGGAGTGTCTCGGAGCACGAGCGCAAAGAGGTACTGGAGCATCAGTCCCAGCCAGAACACAGGCATCGACACGCCGACGTTGGCCAATGCCACCGTTGCCGTGTCGGCGACGGTGTTGTGGCGTCGGGCGGCGATGACGCCGAGGGGGACACCGACGATCACCGCCAGCACGAGCGCCGACAACGCAAGCTCGGTGGTCAGCGGAAGGCGTTCGAGCAGCAGCTGGTTGACGGGGCGGGAGAACCGGACGGACTCACCGAGGTTGAAGGTGGCGATGTTCTTCATGTAGATCCCGAGCTGGACGAAGATCGGCTCGTTGAGCCCGTTCGCCTCGTTGAAGCGCTCGCATGCCTCTTCGGTTGCGCGTTCGCCGAGCAGGGACGAGCACGGGTCGCCCGGGATGGCTCGGATGAGGAAGAACACCACCACGACGATCCCGATGAGCACCGGGATGGCGAGGAGGACACGGCGGGTGATGTAGCTGAGCATGAGGGCTCCCGCAGATTACGAGAAAAAAGGGGTGGCGTCCGGCTGGACGCCACCCCTTTTCTGGATCAGGTGGAGATCATCCCTCGGGGATGAGGCCCCACAAGTAGTCGTAGTACTCGAACACGCCGCTGTTGCCGGTGTGCAAGGGCGACCCAGCGTCGAGGCCGGCCGAGAACGATGCAACGACGTCGTTGGCGTCGAAGGCCGAGCCGTCGTGGAACACCACGCCACTGCGCAGTGAGCAGGTCCAGCTGGTCAGATCGTCGCTCGGCACACACTCGGTGGCGAGCTGCGGCTGAACCGAACCGTCCGGAGCGTACGAGTACAGCGGCTCCACGACCTGGGCGCAGGCCCGGAGCGATTCGCCGTCGGTCTCGTCGGCACAGTACAGCGAGATCGGCTCGTTGCCCTGCATGAACACGAGCGTGTCCGTGCCGTTGTCCCAGAGGTTCAACAGGACCTGGCCCCATGGCGGTGCGTAGGCACCGTCGACGTCCGCTGCGGCGGCGAAGTTCGCTGCCGAGTGGGCGACCGGGATCATCGGAACCAACTCTTTGATGGCGTTGTTCGCCTCTTCGTAGAGCGGAGCCGCTTCTTCTGCGCTGGCGAGCTGCGAGGCAGCGTCGAGCGGCTCGTAGATCTCCGGATAGGGATCACCGAACTGGGCGTTCGTCTCGGCGAAGTGGAAGTCCAGGAAGTTCGTCACGTGCGGGTAGTCACCCGTCCATCCGAGCAGGTGCACACCGTCTTCGTAGCCACCGGCCGACGAGGTCTGGATGAACTCGCCGGACTCGACGACGATCACTTCGGCTGTGATGCCGAGGTTCTCGGCGAGCTGGGCCTGGATGTCCGCGGCGACGTCACCCGGTGTGGGCAGGTAGCCGCGGGTCACGTCCCGGTAGTAGATCGACATCTCGAACCCGTCGGGGTATCCGGCCTCGGCCAGCAGCTCACGTGCTCTCTCGGGGTCGAAGTCGTACCACGAGTCACCCTGGCAGCCGTTCTCGACTGAGCACGGGGTGAAGTGCGACGCAGTCTCCGAACCGGCCGGGTAGAACGTGTCGACGATCCGCTGGCGATCGATACCGAGCGCAACGGCCAGGCGGACGTTGACGTCGTTCCAGGGCTCGGAGGTGTTGGTGAAGCCGATGTAGAAGATGTTCGGCTCGGGCTTGTCGAGCAGCTGGAGGTTCGGATCGTTCTGGATCGTCTCGAGGTCCTCGGTTCCGGGGAACGTGATGCCGTCCACGGTTCCCGACTGGAGCTCGAGAAGACGGCCGGCGCTCTCCGTCGCCCACCGCAGCACGGCGGTCTCATGCGGAGCCACGGTGCCGTAGTAGTCGTCGAAGCGGTCGTAGATGATCGAGTCGCCACGGACCCACTCGTTGAGCGAATAGGGGCCGGTGCCGATCGGGTTGTCGAGCGGCGAGCCGCCGGTGGCCTCGAGGTGTTCTGCCGGCTGGATGCCGAACACGCCGAACGACAGCTTGGGCAGGAATGCCGGGTCCGGCGAACAGAGCTCGAATTGAACGGTCAGCTCGTCGACTGCCGTGATCGAATCGATCTTGCCTCCGTAGTCACAGCCGGCCTCGAGGGACGTGCCTTCGAAGTCTGCCGATGGCTCGGCGGGCTCGGTCGTGGTCGGTGCTGCCGTCGTTTCCGTGACGGCGGGTTCGCCCGCAGTCGTGGTCGTCGGCTCGTCGTCGGCCGAGCCGCCACACGCGGCTGCGACGAGAGCGAAGACCGCGATCAAGGCGATCAGTCTCATATGTTTCATGTCTCTCCCTGTGTTGTGGGTCGGAACTCAACGTTCCGAACAATCAACGCTACCTGACACGTCCGCGTCGCGCAGATCACAACGGGTTCATGAGACGTTCAGATCCGACGTGTCATCTGTCTCGGTGGAAGGTGCTCAGTACGGCCCAACCGTAGGCCTCGGCCGCAGTGGGCCCGTCAAAGTGGTGATCACCCGTTTCGTCGGTCATCGAGACCCGGTATCCGGTATCGGTCTTCTCGAGTGTGGTGAAGCGGTCGGCCAGCAGCTGACGCAGTTGAGCCTCGGTCGGAAGCCAGATGACGTCCTGGGTCAGGATGTAGTCGAGCGACCATTCGACAGCTCCGTTGAAGGTGATCGCACCGATCCCATCGGCGAGGATCTGGATGTCGATCGACATGTCGGCGATCACGAATTTCCGGTCGTCGAGATCCCTGTCGGGTATGTGGAAGAAATCGAACAGTGCGGGTTTCCAGACGAGTCCGGCCCGACGCAGTTCCTTGGCGAGTGGGACGGACAGCACCTTGCCCACGGTAACGGTGATCAGGGAGCTGTGAGCTCGAGAGAGGGGAGCTCACAGAACAGCGCCGCCTCCGAATCCTCCCCGCGATCGTGGGCGAGCGACTCGAAGCGAGTGGAATTCAGGGTGGCCGTTGCTCGCTGGTGCCAGTGGCCGTGGACCCACAACTGCGGTTGCAGCGTCTTCTGGAGCGACGCCAGGCGCTTGCGGTGATCCGATGCCCGCTTGCGGATCGACCACGGGATCGAGAGTGCCGGACGTCCCGAGACCGGCATGCCGGGCACCGTGTCGTGGGCGACCACCACGTCGACGTCGGTTGCCCCCATTGCGCGCTGCCACTGGCCCTCGGAAGGGATCTCGTTGGGGAACCAGGTCTTACCCGGAAACCGTGAGAACTGATCGACCGAGACCGCTCCTCCCATGAACAGGATGCGAGTGGAGGCCCATTCCACTGTCACGCCGCGTGGAATCCAGTGGATGCGGGGAGCGACTTCGATCGGTTCGTTCGCCGTGTCGTGGGGAAGTGAATCGTGGTCTTCGTGATTGCCGTCGCAGAACCAGACTGTGATGTCGTGCTCGATGCACGCCGCGCTGATGGCGTCGATGTACTTCTGTCCGTCGGGGTGCCGGGGCCAGAAACCGAAGTCGCCGACGTGGGCGATCCGTTCGGCGCCCCTGCCGGCCGCCGTTGCGATGGCGGCCGTTCCGAATCCGCTGCCGGCATGCCAATCGCCGGCGAACATCACTCTCACCTCAGCGGTAACGCCAGACGATTCGTCCCTTGGTCGGGTCGTAGGTCGAGACTTCCACATCGACCTCGTCTCCGGGAAGGATGCGAATCATGCGCCCCCGGCGCATGCGGCCGGAGGGACGCGCGGTCACCTCGAGCCCTCCCTCGAGCTCCACGAGAAAGGTCGCCGATCGGAGCACCTTCTGCACGGTGCCTCGCATCCTGATGTATTCGTCTTCGTCTGCCATGTATGCCTTCGGTAGTGAGACGAGAAGTCTACAAGTGCTCAGGCCGAGGCATTCGATCGGGCTGCGGCCGAAACCGGGCTCCGTCGCCGGGTTCCGATCGTCGTCACGTCCTCCACCGGGAGCGGTTGGCGGAAGAGGCCATCGGGAACCTGGTATCCGACCCGCACGAGGCTCACGTGCCACGACGGAGAGGATCCGAGTGCCCAGCGAAGGAAGGCGACGAAGCGGAGGCCAACGGAATGATCGATCGGTGTCGGTTCGACGTCGAGGATGTGTCGCAGCCGATCCGGGATCGTAGCCAGCGCTCCGCGGTAGAGCGCCTGGTATCCGATCCGCTGGACGGGGTCGAGCGGCGGGTCGATCAGGAAGCTGCGAGTGTCGTACATTCCCGGCGATTCGTCGAGGGCAGGGTGGAGAGCGATCCAGCTCGCCAGCTCCGAGGCGGTCTCCGGTAGGGGATCCGCTCCGAGAAGGCGGCCGACCTGGGTCTGCTCGAGGACGAAACGGTCGGCTTCGGCGGGGGTGAGGGCAGTGGGACCGTACGCCTGGTACGCCTGCAGGAACGAGTCGGTGAGGGCGTTGTGCACCCACGCGGCGAACTCGGGCTTGCCCGCGCTGTACGGGATCTTCCGATGGCTCTTCCCGGTGACTGGCCGGTGCGCCTGCCGGACTCTCGCCACGGCCTGCTCGACTTCCGGCATCGCACCGAATGTCGTCGCCGTGACGTATGCCGAGGTGCGCGAGAGCCGTCCGAGAGGATCCGCCCGATAGCTCGAGTGGTCGGCAACACCTGCAACCACTTCCGGATGTGCTGCCTGGACCAGGAGTGCTCGCACGCCACCGGCAAAGGCTGCGGCATCTCCGATGACGCGCCAACTCACCGACTCGGGCCCGAACAGTCCCGGGTCTCCGCGGTATTCGAGTGTCCGGGCGAGCGGGTACTCGGCGTGGCCGAAGGGATCGGTGGCACGGTCCACGACGCGGTCTCGATAGGAGTCGATGAGGGCGCTGAGATTCATGACGGCTTGGTACCCCGAAGCCCGGATTCTCAACCCTCGGGTTCAACCAACCGGGGCGTCGAGCAGATCGGCGACCAGCGCACAGTCTTCACCGCGTTCGACCAGGAGGCGGCAGTTCTCTCCGAACGACTCGTAGGCGGAGCCGAATGCAGAGGCGAAGTAGAGATCGTCGCAGGCCTCTCCATCTCCGACCGAGCACGAGTCCCAAAGTGCATCGAGTCCGGCGTCGTCGCCGTATGTGAACGGTTCGCCTGAGTCGAACAGCTCGCACGGTGTCGATGCCGGTTCGCGGAGATCGCCGCACGACTGGGCGAATGCTTCGTATTCGGAACCGATCGGCGATGAGCCGAACAGCTGGTCGCACGAGAACTGGTCGCCGCCGCCGCAGGAGTCGTACAGCGAATCCAGGAAGCCGTCATCACCGTACGACTGGGCGGTGCCGTTGTGCTTTTCGTCGCACGAAGTCGAGAACGCGTAGAACGGAACCGTGCCCGCACACGTGACCGAGAAGAGCTCGTAGATGTTGAAGCTCGAGAAATAGAGCTCGTCACAAGCGGCGTAGTCGTCGGTCTGGCACCGTTCCCAGAGCGCATCCAGCTCGACGTTGTCGCCGTAAGTGACGGCGTCGAACGTGTCGCCTCCGAGATCCCCGAGGTTTCCCAGGTCGCCCAAGTCACCGAGATCGCCCAGCCCCTCGAGGTCACCGAGTCCCTCGCCCAGTTCCTCGAACAATCCTCCGAGTGAGGCGAACGCCGCCGCAAAAACCTTCTCGGTGACGAGGCTCTCTGGATCCACGGACACCTCGACGTCACAGTTCAAGTTCGTCCAGCTCTCGATGCGTCCCGCGGACTCCTCGAGTTCGGGAGAGGTGAACGACCCGGGGTCGATCCCATCGAGTGCCCCGTCGAAGTTGCCTGGCTCGATGTCTCCCAGTTGTTCGAGCAGAGGCTCGACCGAGGCCGCGACCGTGGCGAAGTCCTCCCGTATGTCGGCGGGGGCGGTCTCGCCGAGTTCGGCGATCGTTTGGTAGTAGTCGGCGATCAGCTCGGTGAACTCGCGCCCGAGCTGCTCCTCGTCGATGGACTCGGGCTCGGCGAAGTTCTCTGGCGAGAACACGTCGGACAGACCCGCGGACAGGTCGAAGTCGGCGACCTTGAGCGTCGTGCAGACGTCCGCGTCCGGTGCGGTGGTCGTGGTCGGCGGCGCAGTCGTCGTGGTTGCAGCCGGCTCGGCGTCGCCATTGGTGCAGGCAGCTGCGACCAGCGCGAGCACAGCGATGAGTGTGAAATGACGTGTGCGCACGCTGGTCCCCTCTGTGTGGATGTCGGATTGATCGGTGTCCCCCGAATGTATCTGAAGAATCTCCTTGTGCATGGCAGTGCGCCATACTCGGAGAGATGTACGAGACCTCCGAACGCCCTGACCTGGCAGATCCGGTTCTCTTGGTTGCGTTCGACGGCTGGATCGATGCGGGGAGCGCAGGAACGGCGGCCCTCGACTGGATCGCCGGCGACCGCACGCCTTTCGTGCGCTTCGACGCCGATCAACTCTTCGACTACCGAGATCAGCGTCCGATGCACGAACTACGTGAAGGAGTCATCGAGGCATTCGACTGGCCGGGCATCACGATGACGGCGGTCAACGTCGACGGCCGTGATCTCGTGATCCTGACCGGCACGGAGCCCGCCCTCCGATGGAAGGCATTCGTGGGGGCGGTGGCCGAACTCGCAGGCGAATTGGGTGTTGCAGAGTTGATCGGCATCGGGGGAATCCCCTGGGCCGTGCCCCACACCCGTCCGATCCCGATTCTGACCACGGCGTCGGATCCGAGCCGTATTCCCCCCGCCGACGA
>CBDTXZ010000106.1:0-10337 GCA_965364515.1 uncultured bacterium | reverse complement strand
CACGGCGAGTCGCTCGCCCTCGAGTGAGATGGCTGGTGTTCAAGCAGATGCGAGAGAACGATGACGTCACCACGAGCCATGCCGAGCGATATCGCCTCGTCGAGGAACCGGCGCTCCGACGTGTAGAGACGCGGGTCTTCGGCTCGGACTACGGCGCAACCAGCTACACCAACAGAGCCCAGGCAGACCGCATTGCAGACCTGCTCGAGTTGGCGTCCGGCAAGGTCTTCTTGGATGTCGGCAGTGGCACCGGTTGGCCAGGGATTCACCTCGGCGCTTCGACCGGCGCCCGGGCTGTACTCACCGACATACCCCGAGAGGGTCTCGAGGTTGCTTCCCGGCGCCTTGCCCGCGATGGGGTCGACGGTCATGTGGTCCTTGCATCGGGAGACGCACTGCCCTTCGGTGATCAGACCTTCGATGCCGTCACGAGCTCCGACGCGCTGTGTTGACTGCGGGACAAGCTCTCCGTGTTGAGAGCCTGCCACCGAGTCCTCAAACATGATGGAATCCTCGCGATCGCAGTGATCGCAATCGCCCCTGACCTCACCGATGACCAGATCGCTTCTGCGGTCGCTGCCGGGCCTCCGCGTGTCGAGGCCGGCCCCGGATACCCGCAGCTCGTCGCCGACGCCGGGTTTGCGTCCATCGACGTGGTGGACGTCACCGACGACTACCGATCCACCCTGACCGCGCTGATTCGCGAATGGGACGCCCAATCTCACGACCTTGCCCCCATCGTCGGTGACGACGTCTTCGCCGAACAGCAGGAGAACCGCTCTCGCGCCCTGGATGCGGTCGAGCAGGGACTGCTGCGTCGGAGCCTGATCAGCGCCCGTCGGAGGTGAGACGGCTCGGCCGACCGTGTCGGTGGTTCGCCGCTCAACCGCTTCGTCGGAGGCCACACACGCTGCCACTCTCAACGGCTCGGCGTTCCAGCCCGCGGCATTCGCCAGTCCCTGGAAACGCTCAGCGGCGATCGATTCGCGCAGGGTGGTGGAGCCGCCGGACCCGGCCGACCGCTAGGGTCGCTGACGAGGAGTCACCACATCGCTGATCACCAACTGATTCAACGAGCATTCACCGCCATCCTGAATCACTTCGTGAAGTCCGGCAGGGCGCCTCACTACGCCGAACTCGCCGACATCCTCGACATCGACATCGAGGAGGCCCGGGAACTGCAACGCTCGGCTGCGAGTGCAGCCCCGATCGCCGGATATTGGCTCGCCAGAGACACTGACTTCATCGAATCGTGGGCGCCGTTCAGCAATGTTCCCACACACCATCAAATCGAGGTCGACGGCGTGCCGGGCTGGTACGGCCAATGAGGGATGGAGTCGCTGGCCGTGCGCTGGCTCTTCCCCGGCCGAGAAATCGCGGTCACTTCCAGCTGCCTCGATTGCGGGAAACAGGTCCGGGTCCGCATGCGAGACGACGAACTGCTCGAGATCACGCCTGAGTCGGCGGTCGGCTACATGCCATCGCCATTCTCCCGCTCGAGGGCTGGGTCCGGCGCCTTCAATTGAAGCCGCATGAACCTCTTCCGGTCGGAAGAGCACGTGAAGATGTGGCCCCTCCACTTTCAGGCGGCAGACGCCTATGTGATGCCCGTGGCGGAATGGGCCGACGTGTTCAGCGCCTCGATGTTCCGCAACCGACTCGACACCGACTACCTCGAACGCTCCCACGACTACCTCCAGGACTATCGCGAGGCGCTCCTGCGCAAGGGCAAAGCGATCCCCGCTCCTGACCGAGTGCTCCTGACGGTCATGTTCACCGACATCGTCGATTCGACGCGTCGAGCCGCCTCCGAGGGCGATGAGACCTGGCGGGAACTGCTGGAGCAGCACAACGAGATCACCCGGAATCAGATTCATCATTTCGACGGCACCGAGGTGAAGCACACCGGAGACGGGTTCCTCTCCAGCTTCACCAGTCCGGCTCGCGCAGTCCGCGCCGCTGCTGCCATTCGGGACGCCGCCGCCGGCATCGGCCTGCAGGTCAGGGTGGGGATCCACTCCGGGGAGTGCGAGGTGTTGGGTAACGATCTCGGTGGGATTGCAGTCCACATCGGTGCCCGGGTTGCTGCAGCCGCAAATCCCGCTGAGGTGCTCGTGACTCAGACGGTCGTGACCGCGATGACCGGTTCGGGAATCGACTTCGTCGATCGCGGAGTCCACGAGCTGAAGGGTGTCCCGAACACGTGGCAGCTGCACGCAGCGCAGGTCTGAGAACGCCGGCGGTGGTTCAGAGACACCCTGGAGCTGCACCGGCCACGGACTCCGCCATTCGACGTGGTCTTGCTGCGGCCTGACTCACAGAACGGTCGTCGATTTGTCGGATGCCTGAGCGGCTGCTGCTGGGCAGGTGAATCCAGTCCCTCGCCCGCCGGCTGAGTCAAGGCAGGTGACGAAATCGCTCCGGAGAGGTTCCGACGAGTGTGGGCGACCTGCGACGGCTTGGAGCCCGAGTGGGATCGTACGGACCTGCGGGCATTGAGGGACAGGAGCAAGAAGCCGATGGTCAGGACGAACCCCATGCTGGTGGCAGACCCGCAATGGCGGCTCTGCGCCGATTCCTCACGTACTCACCCTTCAACGAGGGAGGAGGAATTCATCCCTCGTCAGCTTGAGTCTGCTCCGCAGAACAGGTGAGCGGGCAAGTGATGCTTCCTCTGCGCGAGCCACTCGAGGCGCAGCTCGTCAGCCGGCGGTCGAGTGCCCGTCCAGGAATGCCCGGACTCGACCTGACGCCGCCGGCACTCAGGAACGCGCCAGAGCCAGCGCCTGCTCGAGGTTCATGTCCCGGCCGGCCGCCCGTGCCCGCTTGACGGATTCGGGAGTCAGGGCGACCGTCGCAGCCTCCAGATGGTCTGCACCCTGGGGCGAGGACTGGTACACGTTGGCGATTCCTTCCTCGCCGACGAGGCGTTCCGCCGCGGCCGCGAGCTGCACCGCACGCTCGTGGCGCCCGTCGGCCGCCTCGGCTGCCACCAGCCCCACGAGGGCGAGCCCCACACCTCTGCCACTGGCGACGTCTTCGTACGCGGCGATCGCATCGAGGAACCGGCGACGTGCTCCGGCGATGTCTCCGCTCGCCAGGTACGCCCACGCCATCTCCCCGAGCACACGGGCCTCCTCGGCCCGGTCGCCGATCGTCGCGTATGCGACTCGGGAACGCTCGTAGAGTTCGACGGCCGCGTCGAGGGCTCCCGCCTGGGTCTCGAGGAATGCCAGACCGGCGAGCGCGAACCCCTCACCCTCGTGGTCGCCGATCACGAGCTGGATGCGGAGCGCCTCTTCGAACTTCGACCTCGCCGCATCGACGTTGGTCAGGATCGCCTCGGCAAAGGCCTCGAACCCTCGGGCGAAGGCGAAGGCCCATCGGTCACCCGACTGCATTCCGATCGAGGCCCCCTCCCCGGCCCAACGTCGCGCCTCGGCCGGATCAAGTCCGAGGGAGCCGGCGCCGAGGCAGAACGCCGCCCGGCTGCGGAGTCCGTCGTGCTCGACGCTAGACGCGTGCTCGAACGCCGCGTGCCACGTCTCGTTCGCCTCGTCGACCCCGCCGAGGGTCCACTGTGCGAGGCCGAGCGAGAGCAGCGTCGCTGTACGATCCGCGCTCGGTTCCGCCGACTCGGTGGCCCCGAGGAGGGCCAGTGCGTGCTCGCGAGCGGTGAGATTCATCCCCCTGATGTGCCAGTACATCCAGAGGTTTCCCACGATGCGAAGGCCCAACTCCCCGAGCTCGCCCTCGCCGCTGTATGCCCCGGCCAGACAGCGTTCGATGGCGAGCGAGAGATCGGCCTCCTCCTCGAGTCCACGCCGAAGCGCCGCCAGCTGGTCGCCGCCTTCGATGCCGGATCGGATGGTCTCCGACACCGAGGCCATGGCCTCGGCATGGAGCCGTTCGATCTCCAGTGACTCGGGCGAGTCTGCGAGTCGCTCCCGGGCGAACTGGGCGATCGTGTTGAGCATCGACACCCGACCCTCCTGCGCTTGGATCAGTGAGAGGTCGGCGAGGGAATCGAGCGCGTCGAGGATCGGCAATCCGTCGGCGCCGCACACCGAATCGATCACATCGACCGACACCGACGATGCGAAGACGCCGAGACGCCTGAAGAGCCGCCTCTCGTCCTCGCCGAGCTGGGAGTGGCTCCACTCGATGGTGGACCGGAGCGTTCGATGTCGCTCCGCGGCGTCGCGCGGTCCCGAGGTCAGAACACCGAGCGCGTCCCCCAGTCGATCAGCGAGATCCCCGGGAGTGAGAAACCTGAGCCGTGCGGCGGCGAGCTCCAGCGCAAGTGGGAGCCCGTCGAGGGCACGGCAGATCCGTGCTACGGCGCCGGCGTTCTCGACGGTCACCTCGAATCCGGGAGATGCCCTCCCGGCGGCATCGACGAGGAGTGCGACTGCGGGGGAGGCGGCCAGCGCATCGACCTCCTCGTTCTTCGGGAGCTCGAGTGGAGCGACCTGAAACACCGTCTCGTCGGCGAGATGCAGCGGACCCCGGCTCGTCACGAGAACGTGGGTAGACGGACAGGACCGAACGATCTCCCCGATCTCGGGGGCGACCTCCGAGACCTGTTCGAAGTTGTCGAGGATCACCAGCACCCGGTGGTCGCCGAGGAACGCGAGGACCCCGTCGAGCGCGCTCCGCTCCTCCGACTGTTTGATCTCGAGGGTGTCGGCGATGGCCGGCATGACGAGCTCCGGCACATCGACTGCCGCTAGCGGCACGAACGCGATCGCGTCGAAGCGCCCTCCTGCCGCTTTCCCGGCGGCTACCGCCAGCGTGGTCTTTCCGATCCCACCGGGGCCCACCAACGTGACGAGGCGTCGTTCGTCCAGAAGCGCCGACAGATGGCTCAGTTGATCGTCTCGCCCGAACACGCGGCTCGACCGTTCCGGCAGCGTCACCGGGAGAAGGACTGCCCGATCCCCCTTGCCTTCGAGGTGTCCCGGAGGGGGGACGACCAAGCCGGGGGCGTCGAGCGCAAGAATGCGGTACGGCCGTCCAACGTTCTTCAACCGGTATGAGCCGAGATCGACGAACGACAGATCGGCCTGGTTCTTGACTTGATCGTGGATGGCATCCGACAGCATCACGGCACCCGGAACCGCAAACGACTCGATCCTGGATGCGAGGTTGATGGCGTCTCCGAGCAGCCCGGTCTCGGACATCTCGATGTCGCCGATGTGGATCCCGACCCTCATCTCGATGGGGTCGTCCGCCCGGATCTCCCTCTGGATGTCTGCGGCACACCTGACCGAGGCCGCGGCGCTCGCGAATGTCGAAAGAGCGCCATCGCCCAGCCACTTCTCGACCGTTCCCCCGTGGATCTGGTGGTACCTGTTCATTGCGTCGACGTAGCGACGGCGCCGGCCCCATGCGTCGGCTTCGTCGGACTGCATGTGAGCAGTGAACCCGACCAGATCGGTGAACATCACTGCGGCAAGACGTCGGTCACCGACCTTCACGCGATTCCTTTCTGCTCCTCTCGCGACGGTACTGCGCGGGTCACGCGCAGACCGACGGTTGTGCTGTCTTCTGCGTGAATCGAACGAGGCCGTCGAGATCCTTCTGAGGCAATCGGAGCGCGTCGGGCCCGACCCATTTCGTCCTAGTCTTCGGCTCGAGAGGGAGGTGCCGTGGCCGACCGGACCGCAACCCAATGGGGCGTCTACGACGTCGAGACCCGCTCGGGGCGAATCGAACGCGTCTCGCCGATTCCGATCGATCCCGATCCCTCCTCGATCGGAGACGCACTGGTCGACGGGATCCAGCATCGGATCCGGATCGACCGTCCCGCCATCCGCAAGGGCTGGCTCGAGGGCGGCGCCGATCGCGCTCGGGATCGTCGGGGCGGCGAGCCGTTCGTGGAGGTCTCGTGGGACCGGGCGCTCGACCTGGCGGCAGGTGAGCTCGACCGAGTCGTCGCCGAGCACGGCAACACCGCCATCTACGGCGGCTCCTACGGCTGGGCCAGCGCCGGGCGTTTCCATCACGCCCAGTCCCAGCTGCACCGCTTTCTCAACTGCATCGGCGGATGCACCAGGTCGGTCAACTCGTACAGCACCGCAGCGGCACAGGTGATCCTGCCGCACGTGGTGTCTTCCTGGCCGGAGATGGAACTCGAGCAGACCACCTGGAGCGAGATCGCGTCGGGGTCGAGGCTGGTGGTGAGCTTCGGCGGGCTGCCGCTCCGCAACAGTCAGGTCTCCTACGGGGGCATCACCCAGCACGAAGTTCGATCGGGGATGGAGCAAGCGGCCGAACGAGGAGTCCGGTTCGTGACGATCGGCCCGCTCGAAGACGACACACCCGCCTTTCTCGACCATCGCTGGATCCCGTGCCGGCCGGGCACCGATGTGGCGCTGATGCTGGGGTTGGCGCACGTCGTCGAAACCGAGGGGCTGGCAGACCGCGAGTTCCTCGACCGGTACACCGTCGGATACGACCGGTTCCGCTCCTATCTGCTCGGAGCGACCGACGGGACACCGAAGACGCCGGCCTGGGCGGAGGAGATCACCGGCGTCGAACCCGAGACGATCGTCGATCTCGCCCGTGAGATGGCGTCGCAGCGAACGCTGCTCAACGCGGCGTGGGCGTTGCAGCGCGCTCATCACGGCGAGCAGCCCTATTGGATGCTCGTGACCCTCGCCTCGATGCTGGGCTACGTGGGCCTCCCCGGCGGCGGGTTCGGGTTCGGTCACGCCGACGAAGGGCACATCGGGAGCTCCGGGAGGCGTTTTGCCTGGCCGGTGCTCCCGAAGGGCGCCAACCCCACCGGGCTGGCCATCCCGGTGGCACGGATCGCCGACATGCTGCTGGGGCCCTCCGAAACGATCGACTACGACGGCACCCGCATCACCTTTCCAGACATCAAGCTGATCTACTGGGCGGGCGGCAACCCGTTCCACCACCACCAGGACCTCAACCGGCTCGTCCGCGCCTGGAAGCGGCCAGACACCGTCATCGTCCACGAGCCGTGGTGGACCCCGGTGGCGCGCCACGCCGACATCGTGTTCCCCGCGACCACTGCGCTCGAGCGAGAGGACGTCTGCGCGTCGAGCCACGATCCGTATGCGCACGCGATGAGACAGGTGATCGCCCCTCACGGCGAGGCGCGCTCTGACTTCGAGATCTTCGTCGGGCTGGCGTCGAGGATGGGATGCGAGTCCGAGTTCACCGAAGGTCGCGACGTCGCCGGCTGGCTGCGGCATCTCTGGGACGAGGCCCGCGTCCAGGCCGATTCCGAGGGCATCGAGATCCCGGCGTTCGACGAGTTCTGGGACTCCGGCACGTATCGGCTTCCAGACCCCGAGCAGCGACCCGGCTGGCTCGCCGAGTTCCGCCGGGACCCCGCCGCACATCCGCTCCGGACACCGTCGGGGAAGCTGGAGATATGTTCGGCGACGATCGAGAGCTTCGGATACGACGACTGCCCCGGTCACCCCACCTGGATGGAGCCGTTCGAGCGACTCGGCGGTCACGGCAGCGACCGACATCCGCTCCACCTCGTCAGCCACCAGCCGGCAACGCGCCTGCACAGCCAGCTCGATCACAGTAAGCACAGCCAGCGTCACAAGGTGGCCGGGCGCGAGGTGCTCAGGATGCACCCTTCAACCGCCGAGGCACGGGGGCTGGTCGACGGCGGCACGGCGAGAGTGTTCAACGACCGGGGCGCCTGTCTGGTCGGCGTGACGATCGACGACCGGGTCATGGAAGGCGTCGTGGCGATGCCGACGGGAGCCTGGTTCGACCCGCTCGAACCGGGCGAGCCGGACACGCTCGAACTGGCCGGCAACCCGAACGTGTTGACCCGGGACATCGGCACGTCCTCGCTCGCGCAGGGGCCCAGCGCCCACACCTGCCTGGTCGAGGTCGAGCGGTACGAAGGGGACGCCCCCAGACCGCGGGTCTACTCGCCGCCGCCCATCGAACGACGGGACTCCTGAACAGGCCTCTGCGCCAGGACTCGGCCGCCGGGGAACCTCGACGAATGGGTCTCAGAATCGAGACCTCCTGGAGCGACGCGGCGTGGATGGGTCGGCTACGTTCGCAGCGTGGAGCCCGACACCCGGCTCACGCCGTGGAGCGGTGTGGCTCGGTGATGTGTGACAGTGCGCGACAGATCGGATGCAAGCATGTCGGATGAACGGCCGGACGTTCGCTTCGCAGTCGTCCCGTTACCGAACGACGACGCTCGCTCGAACGAGTTCGCACGCACGATGGTCCCGCACCCGCTGGTCCACCAGGAACTGCCCTACGACCCGCAGTACACGATCTACAACCGCCGGCTGACCGCCATCAGCATGTCCAATGGGTCGCCCGATGACTCCTACTGGCGGCTGCGCCGCCAGGTGATCCTCCGTCACACCGCCGAGCTGCCGATCGAGGTTCGCGGACCGGACGCCGAGCGCCTGCTCGACCTCGTCTTCACCCGGGACATCACCAAGACGAGGGTCGGACGGTGCACGTACCAGTTCGCCTGCAACTACGAGGGCGGCATGATCCTCGACGGCGTCCTCGTCCGCCTGGCCGACGATCGCTTCTGGTACGGACAGGCAGACGGTGACCTGTCGCCGTGGCTCCAGGCGCATGCCCGTGGCATGGACGTCGAGATCACCGACCCGAGCGTCTGGGTGAGCCAGGTGCAGGGACCCCGGTCACTCGAAGTCCTCCGTGCTGCGGTCGACGGGGAGTACCCCGACCCGTTCCGCTACTTCGACGCTGCGAATGTGCGGATCGCCGGCCAGGAGGTCGTCGTCACCCGGACCGGCTTCACCAACGAGCTCGGATGGGAGGTCTACCTCCCGCCAGACATCGACGTGCCTGCGGTCGGGGACCGCCTCCTCGAGGTCGGGGAACCGTTCGGGCTGAGACCGGTCGCCGTGGGCGGAGCCCGCCGGATCGAGGCCGGGCTGCTCAACGCCGGCTCAGACTTCGACGAGGCGATCACACCCTTCGAAGCGGGTCTCGGCTCCATGGTGAACCTCGACAAGGACGACTTCATCGGAAAGGCGGCGCTGGAGAGCGCCAACCAGCGGCGGCGCATCTGGGGGATGCGCGTGCCGGAGGGTGTCGCACGGCTCGGCATGGGACTGAGCAAAGATGGAGCGCCGGCCGGTCGAGTCTGCTCGACGGCGTGGTCGCCGCTCCAGGCATGCGGCGTGGCGATCGTCCGGCTCGACGACCCCGACCTGGGCCCTGGGACGGAGGTCGATGTCGAGTGTCGCGACGGCGTGACCAGACCCGCAGAGGTCTGCGGCCTTCCGATGTACGACGAGGATCGGAAGATCCCACGCGGGGAACTCGTCGACGTCCCGGAGCTTCCAGAACGAGGTGAACCACCGCCGGCTCCTACGACGGAGACTTCGATCGGTCCGGGGTCGCCTCCATGACACCTGCAAACCGACGTCGATCCGGCCGAGTAGCGAGGTCGGCTGCACGCGATCGGGGCCCGACCGGATCGGTCGGGCCCCACGTATCTCGATGTCGGCTCGTGCTCAGCCGGGGGTGAGCTCGTAAGTGGCTGGGCCGTTCGGCAGCTCGGCGATCACTTCGACCACCCGGTAGCCGCTGCCATCGATGTCGTCGAGGGCGACGGTGAGTCGACCGACCAAGAAGTCGTCGGTCAGCATCATGGCTTCGGTACCGCGTCGGCCGATGCGGACGTCGGTGGGGAGATCCGTCTCGTACCTGCCGAGCAGGCCGTGGGCCGCCTGGGAGATAGCGTCGATGGCTTCGTCGCTCAAACGATCGCCTCCCAGGTCGGCGTCGCTGCAGTCCACGGTGCCGACCAGGCATGTGGAGTCGGTGTCGGGTGCATCGTCACCCACCGCGCTCATCACGCCGAAGGTCGTTGCGCCAACCAGCACGATGCCGGCGACTGCCAACCCGTACTTCCTGCTGATCATGTTCGTTCTGCCTTCTCCCGATCGCTCGGGAAGGTGTCTGTTCGCCGGTGGTACGCAGAAGGGGACGAGCGAGGTTCCCGCTGTCGGAGAATCCTTCCGGAGTCGACGTTTCACACGCTCGCGACAGGCGAGGAATCTCGGCTTCACCGTTCGGCGGTAGAAAGTCGGAATGCCGATGCGACGCTCGCCCATGACCGGCTGACGGCGATCCTCACCGAGCCCCCCGAGACATCGACCGCCATGATGCTCCACGACCGCATCGGCCAGATCGCCGGCGCGCTCGACGAACTCAACGAGGTCGTGTCCGGGTCGTATTTCGTTTCGCGATCCCACGAGATCGCCGCTGTGTGACAACTCCTTGCGATTCTCTGCCACACTCCCGAGACCGGACACGTTCGGGAAGGCACCGAGATC
>CBDTXZ010000105.1:0-10423 GCA_965364515.1 uncultured bacterium | reverse complement strand
TGGGGCTTCATCCCGCACTGGGCCAAGGACCGAAAAGGCATACAGATCAACGCTCGATCAGAGACCGTTGCAACGAAGCCGATGTTCCGTGACTCGTTCCAACGGAAACGGTGCCTGATCCCGGCAAATGGCTTCTACGAGTGGGAGCCGAAGGAAAAGGGCAGGACGCCGCACTTCGTCTACCGGGCTGACGGCTACCCGATGGGTTTCGCCGGGCTCTGGTCCACGTGGAAGGACCCCGAGACCGGGGAATGGGTGCGGACGACCACCATCATCACCGCTGGCGCACGAGGGGTCATTGCCGGGATTCACGAGCGGACTCCGCTCATTCTCGACCCCTCCGTCTGGGACGCATGGCTCGACCGCGAGCTGACCGACCCCGATGAGATCGAAGGCCTGCTCCAGCCGATCGACTACGACCTGATCGCCGAACACGCCGTGGACTCCGAAGTGAACAGTGTCCGAAACAACCACTCCGGGCTGACCTCACCGGCGTCGGAGCAGCGTCTTCTCTGACCACCTCCCCGGCCGCGTGGTTTCGCCTCCCGAGCCTCTACCCTCGCAAGCGATGGCCAGAATCCTCCTCATCCGTCATGCTCCGACCCCCGAGACCGGCACCAAGCTGACTGGCCGGCTCCCCGGCGTTTCACTCGGCGACCGGGGCGTCGAAATCGCCAAGGCAACCGCACAGCGGCTGGCAGGGGTCAAGGTCAAAGCCGTCTACGCCTCCCCGATCGAACGGACCTGGGAGACCGCCCAGGAGGTCGCCGCCGTCCACGGGCTCGAACCGATTCGAGAGGACGGCCTCATCGAAGTCGACTACGGAGCATGGTCTGGGCGGACACTGAAGAGCCTCTACAAACTGAAGGCTTGGCGAACGGTTCAGATGACGCCCAGTCGCATGGTGTTCCCGGACGGTGAGGCCATCGCCGAAGCTCAGGCCAGGGCCGTCAGAGCGTGCGAGGAGATCGCCGCCCGACACAAGAAGGACACCGTGGCTGCCGTGAGCCACTCGGACATCATCAAGTCGATCGTCGCCCACTACGTCGGCTCACCGCTCGACCAATTCCAGCGGATCGGCACCAGCCCGGCGTCGGTCACCGTGCTCGATCTTCCGAGAGACGGCATCCCGCGAGTGGTGGCCGTGAACACGAACGGAGATCCCCTCACATGGACATAGAAGATCTCGGCCCCGCAGAACGGATCGTGGCCGGCGCCATCGGCGAGCCCGGACAACGCCGGTTCTACCTGCAGGTGACCGCAGATGGCGAGCTGACGACGATGCTGGCGGAAAAGACGCAGATCAGTGCGCTCGCAACCCAGGGAGTGGCCATCCTCGACGCCAACGACATCTCGTCCGACGAGGTGGCCGTCGATCGACTGGTCGCCGCAGGGATGCACGTCGAAGATCCAGGCATCGACGGAGAACGATTCCGCATCGGCGAGATCTCGATTGCCCTCGCACCGTCCGAGCTCCTCACCATCACGGTCGAGGACATCGAGGGCGAGGACGGAATCACCTTCGTCATCGCACCCGAGCAGTTCCGGGCCATGGCGAGAGTGGCCATCGAAGTCGTGGAGTCGGGTCGCCCGACCTGTCCCTGGTGCAAGCTCCCCATGGATCCGGCCGGTCACCAGTGCGCCGCCCGGAACGGCCATCACCGGGACTGACGTGACGGCACCGGTCGAGATCACCGAGGTCATCGGCCGCTTGCCCTACGCCTCGAACGCCACGCTGTTGGCGCATGATGCCGACGGAGAACTGTGGGTCTACAAGCCCGATCAAGGTGAATCTCCCCTGTGGGACTTCCCCTTTCAGACGCTGTCGCGTCGCGAGGTTCTGTCGTACGAGGTGAGCGAGGCAATGGGTCTCGGAATCATTCCGCCGACTTTCGAGGCCGACGGGGTGTACGGGCCGGGGTCGGCCCAGCGGTTCCTCGACGAGGACGGGGACTTCGACCCGCGGCCATGGTTCGAGGGAGAGCTCGAACCTCGGCTCTGGCCGTTCGCGGTGTTCGACATCGTCGCCAACAACGCAGATCGAAAGGTGGGCCACCTGCTCATGGAGGCGGGAACCGGCAAGGTATGGGGGATCGATCAGGGCTTGACGTTCCACCCGATCGACAAGCTCCGCACCGTGCTCTGGGGCTTCGCAGGTCAGGCGATACCCGAGGATCTGATCGGTGCCGTGGATCGACTGAGATCAGCACTCGAGCGTGATCTGGGCGCCCGGATCGCAACGATGCTGGGAGAAGCCGAGGCCGATGCCGTCTCCCATCGAATCGAGTTGCTGCTTCGCTCCGGCGTCCACCCCCTCCCACCCACCGACCGGCCCGCCGTCCCGTGGCCCATGTGGTGACGATCGGGATCCGAATCTGAAGCGCACAGTCGCAGAGACAGCGACAGGCACGTCGGTCTTCCACAGGACGAGCGGTGGACGGCGCCCGTCTTCACGGTCCGGCCGGGACGGTACCGTCCCCGTGGAACGCCAGAATGTCGACCCGGTGGAAGGACCCGCAGCCATGGATCGAGACTCGAGGACGGGACCGGTGCGGCGATGACGCAGGGAACACTCAGACGTGATCTGGATCTCTGGGGTGCCGTCGTCACCGGGCTTGGGTCGATCGTCGGGACCGGCGTCTTCGTGTCGATCGCCGTCGCCTTCGGACTGTTCGGCCGCGAGGTCCTCTATGCGGTCCCGCTCGCTGCGTTGGTTGCCACGTTCAACGGCTTGTCGAGCGCGCAGCTTGCGGCGGCACACCCGGTATCGGGAGGAACCTACGAATACGGGTACCGCTTCCTCAGCCCGTGGTGGGGCTTCACCGCAGGTTGGCTGTTCTTGATCGCAAAGACGGCGAGCGCCTCGACCGCTGCGCTCGGTTTCGCCGGGTACGTCGGGGCTCTGATCGGGCTCGATGACTCTCTTCGACTTGGGCTCGCCATCGGATCGGCCGCTTTCGTGACGGCGCTCATCGTCAGCGGGATCCGCCGGACCGCGATCGTGAACGCGCTGCTCGTCGCCCTCACGATCGGCTCGTTGGCAACCTTCGTCGCAGCAGGATGGCTCGACCCGGCGGCAACCGTTCCCAGGTCATCGGAGTCGTCGTTCAGTGCCGGCGATCTTCTCGCCGCCACGGCGTTCCTGTTCGTGGCGTACACGGGATACGGTCGCATCGCCACGCTCGGCGAGGAGGTCCGCGACCCGGCAGTGACGATCCCCCGAGCCGTCGTGACGACACTGGTGGTTTCGGCGGGCCTGTACTTCGCGGTCGCTGTCACGGCGTGGAACGTCGCCGGCACCCTCGCCGGCTCAGGAGAGGCGTCCGCTCCCCTCGCCGCGTTGATCGGCGAGCCGTGGGCACAGATCGTCGAGGTCGGAGCGATCGTGGCGATGCTCGGAGTGCTCTTGAACCTCATTCTCGGCCTCTCCCGGGTGTGGCTTGCAATGGGCCGACGCCAGGACATGCCGGCGGCACTCGGTCGGGTGTCGACAACAGGGTCCCCGACGATTGCGGTGGTGCTGACTGGCGCGGTGGTGGCCGCGGTCGCGCTGGTCGGAGACGTTCGGGCGACCTGGGCTTTCTCGGCGTTCGCCGTACTTCTGTACTACGCCATCACGAATGCGGCCGCGCTGAAGCTGACCGACGAGCATCGCCGCTTCCCCCGCTGGACGTCGTGGGCCGGGTTGGTGTCGTGCGCCTTCCTCAGCTTCTGGGTCGACCCCCTCACCTGGGCGATCGGCGCCGGCGTCGTCGCCCTCGGCCTCGGCTATCGCTTCGTTCTTGTGACGGGAACCAAGGGAATATCGCCGTAAACGTCACAAGAACGTCATCAGCGGCTCGGTGACCTTCGACTCTTGCACCGCTACGGCGTTCGTGGCGTGCTGAGCAAGAAGGAGGCGACGATGGAGAACGAGTCAGCGAGCTACATCCTCTTCGACATACCGACCGGCAGAAGGCCGGAGGACTCCGAGTTCATGGAGAACCTGGGACATCCGGTGATGGTCTGCCACGGACCGACCGGCGATCATGTCTGTCCGATCCTGACCGGAGAGGGTTGTGAGCTGGCCGAAGGCGCCCATGGCGTCGTCTTCGAACTCGACCTCGACCGCGACCAGCATCGAGCGATTCTTCAGAGCTACAAGACGAAGCTCCGAAGCGACATTCCGATCGGAGTGGTCGTCAAGCCCGGGCAGGCTGAGAAGTACACCTCGTTGCTGGCCGGCGTCAAGGTCTGGGATCACGTCCCTGCAGCCGGAGACCTCGACGGCCTCGCAGCCAGGGTCGACGCCGCAGACCTGTGAGTCCGTTCTTGTGACGGGAACCGCTGCCATATCGCTGTTTCCGTCACAAGAACGTATTCAGTGGCGACGGACGTAGTCGCTGACGATCAGGTCGCCGAGTTCCTCACCGGTGGCGTTGAACACGCGGCCATGGACGATCTTGGCGAGGCGGTCGATGAACGACACCAGTCCCGGTGACTGCTCGAGCATGAAGATGTTCATCGTCACACCCGACTTCGAGAGACGCATCGCCTCTGCATAGGTCTTCTCGAGCGTCTCACGCACCGGCGGCCACTGGAAGAACACGTACTCCCCGTCGAGATGGGCGGTGGGCTCCCCGTCGGTCACGAGCAGGATCTGCTTCGTGGCGTCACGGTGTTTGGCAAGCGCCCGATTGGCGAGGTTGAAGGCATGCTCCATGTTCGTCCCGTACACCGGCTCCCAATCGACCTCGGCGAGATCACGCGGAGTCATCGGCCGGGCGTAGTCGCTGAAGCCGATGATCTCGAGATGGTCCTCGGGAAACGACGTCGAGATGAGCGTGTGCAGCGCCAGCGCCATCCGTTTGGCCGGCAGCCAATGACCTCGCAGCGGCATCGACCGGCTCATGTCCAACAGCAGAACCGTTGCCGCCCGTGTGCGGCTCTCGGCCTCTTCGATCTCGAAGTCCTCCTGTTCGAGTTTGATCGGACCGGTCGTCGGGCCCTGCCTGAGGACGGCGTTGTGGAGAGTCCGCTTGAGATCGAGCCGGAATGCGTCACCGAATCGCCACGGTCGCGACGACCCGGTCGGCTCCTCCGCTCCCCCGGCGTTTGCGATGTCGTGACTCCCGACCTGATCGAGGGTGAGCCGCTCGAAGACCCGTGACAGCGCCTGCTGGCCGAGTTTGCGGACGCCTCTCGGAGTCAGCTCGAGCTTGCCCTCGGATCGGGAGATCACGCCGGCATCTTCGAGCATCTTCTCGATCGCGCGGAGCCTCGACAGATCGCGCACTCCCTCTTCACCCAGTGCGTCACGAACGGCGTCGGTGTCGATGTCTTCGAGGCTGGCACCTGGATAGTCCTGTCCCATCGACTGTTCCAACTCCTCGAGTCGGGACGCCTGGTCGATCATGTCGAGCCCTTCGCCGAGACCGGTCGGCTCGCCACCCATGTCCATCGGCCGATCCCACGGGAGCTCAGCAGCCAGCTGCCGCAGGTTCTGGTTGAACTGGGTCATCTGGAATGCCAGATCCATGTCGCCCATGAGGTCCTCGGTCAACGCCTGCAACTCGGCCCGCTGTTCGGGGGTGAGCGAAGCCATGTACCGGGACATCGCCATGGCCCGACGCGCCAGCGCCTCGAGCAACTCGTCGAACGTCTGCGGGTTCTCGGGGAAATGGCTGCCGTGCTTCGCCATGAACTCGTCGAACTGCTCCTGGCTTGGTCCAAGACCCTGTGCACGCTGCTCCATCATGACGTTGAGGTCCGCCAGCATGTCCTTGAGCGCGGCCATCTCCTCCTCGCTCATGTTCTGGAGTCCCTCGGAGAGCTGTTTGAAGCTGGCGTCGAGCATCTCGCGTCGCAGGTCTTCGAGCATCTGTTCGAACTGGCCCCTCGCCTCCTCGGACGCCCAGTCGTAGTCCCGGAGCTCCCGAATCTGTGCGGCGGCGTTTTGAGGGAGGGCGTCGAGGCTCAGCTCTGCGAACCGGGCGTCATCCGATTGGTCCTCGGCCAGAGCGGAGCGTTCCGTCTGCTTGATCTCCTCGAGTCGCTCCCGATACTCCGAAAGCGGGTCGGGTCGCCCGGTCTTGCGCTGCTGCTCCTCACGCAGCCGCCTGATTCGCTCTCGCATCTCTCGCAGGCCGTCGAACCGACCCTCCATGCCGTCCTGGAGCATCCGCCGGAGAGCGTTGTCGACGCCCCAGCCCTCCAGCACGTCCTCGGCGAGCCGGGCGGCCAGGTCGTCGACCGGAAGATCGGCGCCGAACGGATTCTGGGTGCCGTCCCATCGCGAATACCGGCTGACGCTCACGATCTCGCCCGCCAGGTCGAGGCCGGTCGGTGCCTAGGAGGCATAGCGATTCGAGGACTTGTTCAACCGTCGGGTGAGGTGGAGTCCCTCGAGGGCGAACTCGATGGCGGCGGCAGCGTCGCCCGGAGACTCTCCTCGGAGCCCGAGCCGCAGCAGCAGGTCCGATGCGTCGAAGTCGTCTGCCTGGGCGACCAGGTCGCCTGCCGGGACGAGATCGCCGGACTGGATCTCCAGACCGGTGTCGAAACGCTCGAGCAGATCCGAGAAGTCGAAACCCATCAGACGTTCGCGGAACACGGCGAGGACCGCCTGGGCGAGAAGCCGGGTGAGGATCTCCTCTTCACGGCCCTCCTCGAAGCCCTCGAACTCGACACGACCCATCGTCGACTGGATCAGCGAACCGAGATCACAGACCCTGGGGACGGCCTCCGACTCCCCCGATCGGATGGCCCGACGGACGGCCGACGCGGTGAGCGTCTCGAGGTTGGCGATCGAGAGTCGCACCGATACGCCCGAACGGTGGTTCACGTGTCCCGACGCTCGCACCTGATGGGTGTATTCGGCCACGATGTCTTCGATGAAATCGGGAACCGAGACGGCGACTCCGGCGGGCGGGCGCGCCTCCTGGTGCATGATCGAGATCTCATCGTCACGATCGATCGGATAATGGGTCCGGATCTCGGAACCGAACCGGTCCT
Source organism: uncultured bacterium (assembly GCA_965364515.1). Lineage (GTDB taxonomy): Bacteria > Actinomycetota > Acidimicrobiia > Spongiisociales > ZC4RG35 > JAHEDH01. Next base: position 3,430 of record CBDTXZ010000105.1, on the reverse strand, counting down.
TGAGCGGTGTGATGATCCTGCCCCGATTGGTGTAGTCCTCGGGATTCGCGGTCGCCACCAGCAACAGATCGAGTGGAAGGCGGACGGTGAAGCCCCGGATCTGGACATCGCGCTCCTCCAGCACGTTCAGCAGCGAGACCTGGATACGAGGCGGGAGGTCAGGAAGCTCGTTGATGGAGAAGATGCCCCGGTGCGTGCGCGGGACGAGCCCGTAATGGATGACCAGTTCGTCCGACAGGTACCGGCCTTCGGCGACCCGGATGGGATCGACATCTCCGATCAGGTCGGCGACGGCCGTGTCCGGGGTCGCCAGCTTCTCCGCGAAGCGACGGTCGTTCGGAAGCCAGACGATCTCGACGTCGTCGCCGTCCTCGGTGATCCGATCGTGACAGTGCTTGCAGACCGGGCGATAGGGAGAGTCGTTGATCTCGCAACCCAGGATCACCGGCGTCTCGCGGTCGAGAAGCTCGACGAGGCGGCGTATCAGCCTGGTCTTGCCCTGACCCCGCTCACCCAGAAGGATGATGTCGTGGCCGGCGAGGATCGATCGTTCCAGTGCGGGAATGACCGTATCGTCGTAGCCGATGATCCCGGGGAACAGGTCGTCTCCCGATTTCATCCGTTCGATCAGGTTCTCGCGCAACTCGTCCTTGATCGGACGGTCACGCCATCCGGAGGCTTTCAGTTCAGCGATTGTGGACGGCTTGGAATCCATGGGTCAACCCTAGGAGGCCCCCACCACTACGGGACTCGGCGAGCGCCCGTGACCGGTCAGTCGCTCCCGACCGTGGAGACGTCGAAGTCGGTCGGGATCGAAGGGTCGGCGTGATGGTCGAACATTCGCAGGATCTGTCGTTCGGTCGCTCGGTTCACCGACAGATCAGGGAGACGGTCTGGCTGGAACCACCCCACCTCGGACGTCTCGAGACTGGTGCGCGGCTCTCCCCCGACCAGATCGCACAGGAAGAACATGAGATAGGAGTGGTGCGGCACCGGCGGGTGCTCGTGGCGGAGCTTGTCGTACACGGCAGCGAGCTTCGTCGTGACCACCCGGTACCCCGATTCCTCCAGGACTTCCCTCTCGGCGGCCGTCGCCGGCGACTCACCGATGTCGATCCATCCGCCCGGGAGCGTCCATTTCCCGTCTGCCACCTCACGCACCATCAAGATCCGACCGTCGTCGATGACGGCCGCCCGGCTGATCACCTTGGGCGTGGCATAGCCTGTTGCTGAGGCAAAGACCCGCTGCACGGAGCCGACGTCGCCATCGGGCCACGCAGCCATTTCGGCGGCGATCGAGCGGATCTGCTCGTACCGCTGCCGGTCGTACTCATTTGGACTGAACGCCAGTCCCGACTGGGCGATCGCAGCCAGCCGAGCGATCCAGTCGTGGAGAGGGGCAGATCGGCTCACGGAGACGAACCTACCTGATGCACGCTGAGTCCCGGGCCGACCTATGGTTCCGACACACCTGGAACTCGGAGGAACGAGATGACGAAGTTCGCCTATTTCTGTGGCCATGAGCAGTGGCAGCCGGAGCAATTGGTCCGGCACGCAGTGCTCGCCGAAGAGGCGGGCTTCGACATGGTGGTCGTGTCCGAGCACTTCCATCCGTGGGTCGACGACCAGTCGGCAGCCGGCTTCGCCTTCTCGACGATCGGCGCGATGGCGAACGCAACCGACGGCCTCGAGTTCGCCACCGGCGTGACCACTCCGCTGTGGCGGTTCCACCCCGGCGTGGTTGCTCAGGCCGCCGCCACCCTCGACCGCCTGTCGGGCGGCCGCTTCAACCTCGGTGTCGGCACAGGCGAGAACATCAATGAGGGACCCCTCGGGTTCGAGTTCCCCAGATACGCCGAGCGCGCCGCTCGAATGGGCGAGGCGCTGGACATCATGCGCAGCCTGCTGGACGGCGAGAAGCTCACCTACGACGGCGAGTACTACGTCACCGACCGGGCCAAGCTGTATTCACCGCCGATCGGACCCGTCCCGATCTGGCTGGCAGCCGGAGGACCGAAGTCGGCGGCGCTCGCAGCTGCGAAGGCCGAGGGGATCATCACCTCGGTGAAGGATCCCGCCGACACCATCGAACGCGTCGTCGAGCCGTCACGGGTGGCCGCCGAGGAACTGGGGCGTCCTGCACCGAAGATCCTGGCGTCGAGATGGTCGATCCAGGCCGAATCCGACGACGAGGCATGGGAGGCGCTCTACTCGTGGCGAGGCCTTCGCGCCCCGGGTCGACTCGAGGCCGTCGATCCCCAGACGCTCCGCGAGCGGGCCGACGAGCTCCCACGGGAGGAGGTCCTCGGCCGCTACTCGCTGGTCAGCACCGCAGACGACATCATCGAGACGTATCGACCGCTCATCGAGGGCCTCGATGCCGATGTCGTGACCTTCCAGATGGCCAGCCTCGACCAGGAGGGTCTCATCGAAATGCTCGGTTCAGAGGTGTTGCCGAAGATGCGGGAGATCGCCGACCGCTCTTGAGCCCCGGGTCAGCCCCCGCCGACACCGCCTTCGATCTCGATTCGCGCAGCTGCGATGGCTTCGGCCATCCGCTCATCCACGCCGATCGCCTCGAGTGCGTCGAGACTGACCGATTGGCCTCGGATCGAATCCAGGAGCGCGGGATCCACTCCCGGCGATGATGCACGCTCGACCGCGAGAGGGATGTTGGGGACGAACGCTCCAGGGAACGTCGCGACGAGATCGACGACCCATCCGCTTCGTTCGGTCACCACGAAGACCCGATCCGCGGCGTCGAGCGGAAACAGGACCTCGACCGTTGCGTAACGGGCACCGGGCACGTCGACACTGGAGATCGCTCCGATCCTGATGTCCTCCACACCGGCGCCGACGAAATCCTCGATCTGTTCACCGAAGCTCGACCAGAAGGTCGCCGACACCTGCTCGCTGGCAAACCCGAGAGCAGCGAGGGCATCGGGCGTCGATGCGCCCTCGACGAGTGCGAGCAGTCCGAGTTGGTCGGTTGCGGTGTTCGCCTCCAACGTCGCCGCATCGTCTTGGCCGATGGCCCTGACGATCGCCGAGACGGCCAACTCGGGCGTTGCCGATCCCACGAGGGGTTCGGTGACCACAACGTCGCTGTTCGTTTCGGTGTCTCCGCACGCGGCCAGGACGAGCGACACGAGTATCAGGACCACCGTGCGCCTCCCCATCACGGCGTCTCCGCTTCGAGCATCTGGGGAAGACGGCCATCGTCGAGGAACTGTTTCCGCCGGTCGGAATGGTTGAGGCCGGTGGCGAACCAGAGCCAAACGAGATATCCGAGACCGATCAGTTCGGTCACCCATCGCCATGGATCGTCGAAGGCACGGGTCCAGACGTCTCGCCAGTACGGGTCGGGACCACGGGGGAAGTCGACCCCGAACAGCGGCCACAGGAAGATCTCGGTGGACGCCCACATCCC
>CBDTXZ010000104.1:0-10676 GCA_965364515.1 uncultured bacterium | reverse complement strand
CCTTTGCCGAGCCGGGAACATCTGGTCCACCCCGTTCGCCCTGTGCCGGATCGGGTAGGTCGAGTCCGAGCCTGTCTACGAGATCGCGGGCAATGGCGGATACGGCCTCGCCCCGGGTTTCGACCCCGTCGGCAGCCGACAGGAGCGCCTGAATGGCGCTCGAGACTCCTTCGCCGTTCCCGAGCCCCTCTGTGAACTCACGCACGGCCTCCTGCGGATCGTCAGCTTCCAACAGCTTGGGGAGGGTCTCCAACAGCAGATCGAGCGCTTCTGCAGATTGGCCTCGTTCCTGGAGGATCAGGAATTCCAAGGCGCGTTCGCCGGCGTTGACGTCGGAAAAGCCGAAGATCGACCCGACCTGCTCGTAGGCACGATCCACGCCGTAGAGGGCGTCACCGGGGACGGCAGGGTCGGCTGCGGCGGCGAGAGCGACATTCGAGATGCCCATCACGACCGTCGTTGCGATGGCCACGACCGTGCGACGGGGCGACCGCGCCGGGCTCGGCGTATGGAGTGCCGAGCGGGCGGCTTCATGCGAACGCTCGCCGGAGACCTGGGCCTCCAGAGCGGCTGCGTAGCGTCTGAGATCTGAGATCGGGTCGTGTTGCATCTTCGCTAGTCAAGTATGGGGTGCGCTGTGAGTGTTACATCGGCCACCAACAGCGTTTTATGAAGCCACGTTCCGTGCCGTTTGTCGGTGCGGCCTTGTAGGTTGTCTGGCATGAGTCGCCCGGTTGCCGTGTTCACATCGAGAACCGAGGCTGAACTCGCCAAGGCTCGCCTCGAGCTCGAAGGCATTCCTGCACACATCCTCGCAGACGACGCCGGCGGATGGGAGCCCCAATTCGACCTCAGCCGCGGCGTCCGGCTGATGGTCGCCGACCGAGACCACGACCAGGCGCTCGAGGTTCTCGAATTGCCGGAACACATTCCTGAGCCGGAGCGCCCGCCCTCGGCGGAATCCGAACGGCTGTACAGATACGCAGCGTGGGCGATGATCGCAATCGTGGCGTTCGGCCTGGTCCAGGCGCTGGGCATGTTGTTGTCGTGACCCGGGGCGGAGTCGCATGAGAGGCGACACGGGCGACGACACGGACGCAGATCGGCGTTTCCGCGCCCTCATGGAGGGCATTCGAACCACTCTTCCCGGCGTCCAGGTGTTGTTCGGATTCCTCCTGGCGATTCCCTTTCAGACGTCGATCCGGTCGCTGACGTCCGCTCAGCAGACCACGTACTTGGTCGCCTTCATCGGTTCGGCGCTCTCGTCGATCTTGCTGATCGCCCCCTCCGTCCACCAGCGAGTCCGGGTGCCTCGAACGGGTATCGCTCGAAGACACATGAGTCACGTGCGGGTCGCCGCCTACCTGGCGCTTGGCGGAACCGTTCTGCTGTTCGTCGCAATCACGGCGGCCGTCCATCTCGTGGTCGACGTGGTGTTCGGGGCATCCACGGCCATCACCGCAGTCGTGGGTGTGGCGTTGCTTGCGATGTGGGCCTGGTTCTATCTGCCGCTCGTGTCGTTCTCTCGCTCCCAGGACTCGTAGCGGACCACGTCTTCGATCGGCCGGCGCCCCCTGGCGAGCGATCCCGATCGCCGATCGGGTGCCGGGTGGCCGATGGTGACGATGCCGATCGGAGTCACCTCGTCGGGGATGCCGAGCCGAGCCGAGAGGTCGTCGATCGAATGAACCCCGAGGAACCCGGCCGCCAGGCCCTCGTCGACGGCGGCGTAGAGGATCGCCATCATCGCCGCGCCCGCGTCGACCCACCAGAACGGGATGGGCCATTCGATCTCGTCTCCGTCGGCGTCGGTCTTGTCTGGCTCGGAGTAGCGCTCGTGGTATGCCGCTTCCGACACACAGACGACCACGAGAGCGCCGGCCCGACTGATCCATGGGTCGAATCCGTCGGACACGTACTCCTGCTCGCCGGCGAGAACGGCAATCGCCTCGATGCCCTCCCGCTTCGTGATCGCCACGAAGGACTGCCCCTGGGTGTTGCCCGCGCTGGGTGCGCGACGAGCGGCGTCGAGGATCCGATCGAGAGCGAAGCGGTCGATCGGTTCGCCCGTGTAGTTCCTCACCATGCGACGGCGCTTGACGACGTCACGAAACTCCATCATCGACCTCCGGTGGTTGTCGATAGCGAAACGCCAGCGCTCGGGAAAGCCCGACGCCGAGCGCGATGAGAGTGAGAACGGCGATGAGCAGCAGCGTCCCGGTCTCGAGGATCAACGCCGCGGTCAACACGAGTCCACAGCCGACGAGTCCGAGGAAGAACAACATCAGGCTCGGCCGGTTTGGCGCATCCATGAGCCGGACCGGATCCACGGTGGCGAACCAGATGAGGAGCGCCACCACCACGAGCAGGGTGGCGAGTTCGACGAAGCCCGCCGTGCCGAAGAAGGTGAGCCAGAGGATGAAGCCGACCATCGCGGTTCCAGAGGCGAGTTCCCGGAAGAACCGCCGCCGGTCGGCGGCGGAGGCCGCCCCCTCGTCTGTCACAGCTCTTTGATCGAACTGACGACTTCCGAGAGGCCCTGCTTGGCGTCCGCGAACAGCATCAGCGTGTTCTCTTCGTAGAAGAGCGGGTTGTCGATACCGGCGTAGCCGGGGGACAGGGAGCGCTTCACCACCACCACGAGATGGGATCGGTCGACGTCGAGGATCGGCATCCCGTAGATGGGGCTCGTAGCGTCGGTCCTCGCGAGCGGGTTGACGACGTCGTTGGCGCCGACCACGAGCGCGACGTCGGTGTTGGGGAAGTCGGGGTTGATGTCCTCGAGGTCGTACAGGAGGTCGTAGGGAACGTCGGCTTCGGCGAGCAGCACGTTCATGTGACCGGGCATGCGGCCCGCCACCGGGTGGATCGCGTAGCGGACTTCGACGCCCCGGCCCTCGAGCAGGGAAGCCAGCTCACGGATCGTGTGCTGGGCTTGCGCGACTGCGAGGCCGTATCCGGGGACGATCACGACGCGTTTGGCGTAGGCGAGGGTCACGGCGATGTCGTCGGGTGTCCCGCGGCGGGCGACCTTGTCTTCGTCGTCGCCCCCGGTCAGGGCGTCACCGGTGGCGCCGAAGGCGCTGAAGAGCACTGCCACCAGGGTCCGGTTCATCGCCTTCACCATGATGTTGGTGAGGATCAGCCCGGAAGCTCCGACCAGTGCGCCCGAGATGATCAAGGCGTTCGACTCGATGACGAAGCCGGCTGCGGCGGCAGCCACGCCGGATGCCGAGTTCAGGAAGGAGATCACGACCGGCATGTCTGCGCCGCCGATGGGGAGTGTTCTCGTGATGCCGAGCAATACGGCGATCGCGGCCATCGCCCAGCTCGCTGCAGTGCCGTCGAACACGACGATCGCGACTGCTGCCGCCACAGCCGCTGCCGCCAGGAGTGGATCGATCAGGCGCTGGCCGGGAAGGGTGATGGATCTGCCGTCGATGATTCCCTGGAGCTTCCCGAAGGCGACGAAGCTTCCCGAGAGCGTGAGAGCTCCGATGAAGATCGAGATGGCGACGGTGACCAGCGTCCGCGTTGCCAGCCCCGCCGTCTCTGCGTTGGACATCTCTGCCAGCGCAACGAGCGCCGAGGAGCCGCCGCCGAACCCGTTGAAGGCCGCCACCAACTGCGGCATGGCGGTCATCTCGACCGATCGGGCCAGGTATGCGCCGACGCCTCCACCTACGACCATGCCTGCGATGATCGCTCCGTAGCCGATGATCGAACGGTCGACGAGCGTCACCACGACGGCGAGCAGCATGCCGGCCGAGGCGTACTGGTTACCGGAGCGGGCGGTGGCCGGTGACGCCAGCCGTTTGATACCCAGGATGAAGGCGATTGCGGCGATCAGATAGAGGAAGCCTGCGAGCGTCGGATTCATCGGTCGTCTCGCTTGAACATCTCGAGCATCCGGTCGGTGACGAGGAAGCCGCCGACGACGTTGATGCTTGCGAACACGACGGCGATGAATCCGAGGATCGTCGAGATCGTTCCAGCCGACGTTCCGGCTGCGATGATCGCTCCGACGATGGTGATGCCGGAGATCGCGTTCGCGCCCGACATGAGCGGTGTGTGCAGGGTGGGTGGCACCTTGGTGATCAACTCGAAGCCGACGAAGCCGGCGAGGAGGAACACGGTGATCGGGATGAGGAGGGCTTCCATCTGTCAGGTGCCTTCTGGTCGGAGTCTGGGGTGAACCACCTCGCCGTCGCGGGAGATGCACGCTCCGTCGACGATGTCGTCCGAGTAGTCGAGTCGGAGCTCGGCCGTTTCTGGATCGGAGATCAGTTCGATGAAGGACATGATGTTCCGGGCATACATCTGAGAGGCATGATTGGCGACCCTCGATACGAGGTCGGTGACACCGATGATGTGTACGCCATCGACGTCGACGTTCTCACCCGGACGTGTGAGCGCGCAGTTGCCTCCCGTGGACGCCGACACGTCGACGATCACCGAGCCTGGCCTCATGGCATGAACGGTGTCCGCCTCGATGAGCAACGGTGCCGGTCTGCCCGGGATGGCGGCAGTCGTGATGATGGCGTCCGCGTCGACGAGATGGGGGGACAATCCGTCGATGATCCGTTGTTGCTGATCGGCCGCGACCTCCCTGGCGTAGCCACCGCTCTCGGAGGCGTCCTGTGGCTCGGTCTCGATCTCGATGAAGGACGCTCCGAGGCTCTCCACTTGTTCGGCGGCCGCCGAGCGGACGTCGAAGGCCGACACAACGGCACCGAGCCGCTTCGCGGTGGCGATCGCCTGGAGCCCGGCGACGCCGGCTCCCAGCACGACGACCTTCGACGGTCTGATCGTGCCGGCCGCCGTGGTGAGCATCGGGAAGAAGCGATCGCATGCCGCGGCGGCCTCGAGAACAGCCTGGTACCCGGCGACTGCGGCTTGTGACGACAGGGCATCGACCGTCTGGGCTCGTGACGTGCGAGGCACTGCCTCGAGGGCGAAGACGGTGGCTCCTGTGGTGGCGAGCGGTTGCATCGCCTCCGGCTCGTCGAAGGGGGCCATGAGGCCGATGACGACACTGGATGCGGTGAGGAGTTCGGGGGCGGGGCGCTCGATCGTCGCGACGAACTCGCAGCTCCAGGCGTCTCGGTCTGCGGCGACGGTTGCCCCGGCCGATCGGTAGTCGTCGTCGGTGTATCCCGCTTTGCGGCCCGCATCTGCTTCGACGACGACGTCGTGGCCTGCGCCGATCAGGCGCTTTGCGACGTCGGGCGTGATCGCCACCCGAGCCTCGTCTTCTGTTTGTTGAGCGGGGACACCGATGCGCATCGAGCTTTCACGTTACCGCGGCCGCTGCGATCCTCTGAGTCGGGTGAATGAGCCTCTGGTGCAAACGTCGATCTGCGCTATGTTCGGTTGCATGAGGCGCTTCGACAATCCGTTTCAACCTGCTCCGGTCGTCTACACGCGGGGCGAGGGCTGTGCCGACCTCGCAGACGTGCTGTCGATGGTTCCCTCGATCCGGGTCAAGGGCGACCTCTCTGAGGCCTGCCAGAAGCACAGGACCGACCTCGTGGTCGGTCGACGGCTCAGTTCGGGACTCGAGGTCGCGTCGCAAGTGGTGCCGAACGGATTCGATCCGGACAGCACCGAGTGGGTCGTCGCCGCCGTCTCGGGCGGTCCGCACTCACCGCTGGCTGCCCGGATCGCACGCCGCCTCGGCGAAGCGATGGGGGTCAAGTCGCTGATGGTCTGTGCATACATGGACGACGAGACGCAGGCGGAGGCGCTCAGCTGGGTGGAGCGCCTCTATCACGAAGTGCCCGGCCTCGAATACCGGATGATCGAGGCGAGTGATGCCGACGGAATCATCGACCAGCTCCCCGACCACAGTGCGCTGGTCATCGGCGCACCGGGCGGCTCGTGGCTTCAGCGGACGTTCTTCGGACAGGGTGCCCGCCTTCGCAAGCGGGCATCCGCCGGGGTGATCGTGGTGCAGGCCACCGAGGAGCGGGTGTTCAACGCGATGTCGGACCCCGTCTTCGTCGGAGGGCTCCGCGAGGTCGGTGACATTCTCCGGATCCACGAGGAGCAGATCCTCGCGGTCGCCGATCGGGCCGTCCTCACGGGGATCGTGGATCGATCCGTTCTTCAGCGCTCTGACCCGTCCACCCTGGTTCGTGACGTCATGGAGGAGCCGGTGAGCGTTGCGGTCGACGCGCCGATTTCGGAAGCCGCGGCGCTTGCCGAGCGTTTCGGTTCCGAGCCGATACCCGTCACCGACGAAGAGGGTCATCTCGTCGGCAGCATCACGTTCCCGGGCTGACTCCACACTGCGCGAATCTGGACTCGCGGGCCGCTCTCGGCAACAATGCTGGCCGTGAACGAACGATCTCTCCCCTCGCGCGCCTGGCGCGGCTTCCTGTTCTTCCTCGTGGTCGCCGCCCTCGCCGTGCACGTCTTCGGCGGTTGGGTGCTGTCCGGGCGGATCATCGATGACGTCTTCACCCCGTCGGCGACCGAGGGCCCGGCCGATCCGGTCGGCCTCGACGTGACCGAGGTCGAGTATCAGTCCTCGCTCGGTCCGATGGACGCCTGGGTCACCGACGGGACACGCTCTGAGTGGGTCATTCACGTCCACGGCGTGTCGGCAGATCGCGCCCAGGCGCTCGGGTCGATGGCTTTTCTCGACGATGCCGGGTATCACCAGATGGCCATCGCCTACCGCAACGACCCCGGCCAGCCCTCCGACCCCTCGGGGAGCTATCGCTACGGCGTGACCGAGCGAGAAGATCTCGCCGCGGCGGTGGAGTTCGCACGCGAAGAGGGAGCGACCGACATCGTCCTCTACGGGTACGGGGCGGGAGCGGCGATCTCGATGGCATATGCCGTCCGCCAGCCGATCGGCACCGTCACGGCCATGGTGTTCGACTCCCCGAACCTCGATCTCGAACAGACGGTCGACTTCCGCCTGTCACAGGACGACCTGATCGGACTCCCGATCCCGTTCACGGTCACCTCGGCTGCGACCTTCTTCGCTGCGCTCCGGTCGGACGTCAACTGGCGAAGCTTCGACTATCTCGAGCGCACCCAGGCTCTGTCGACGCCGATCCTCGTGTTCCACGGCAGCGAGGACATGGAGGTACCGGTCGAGGTGAGCACGGAACTGGCTGAGCTGAGATCCGATCTGGTGCGACTGGTGCTCGTGGAGGGTGCCGGTCACGTCGGTTCGCTGGATGCGGATCCCGCCTCCTACGAGTTGACCGTGCTCGACTTCCTCGCCGGCTGATCCGGGTAGCGTCGGTTCCGCGAAACCGACCGAGAGCAGTCCAGTGAGCCCATCCGCCTATCTCCGCCATCCGACGATCGCAGGTGACCTCGTCGTCTTCGTCGCCGAAGACGACCTCTGGTCGGTCCACGCATCGGGGGGGACTGCGCACCGCATCACGGCCAACCCAGGCTCGATCAGCCGGCCGCGCCTCTCTCCCGACGGATCGAAGATCGCCTATGTGAGCCGAGACGAGGGTGTGAAAGACGCCTGGATCATGAACGTCGATGGGTCGGAGGTGCGCCGGCTGACCTTCTTCGGAGCGGTGAATTCGATCGCGGCATGGGCTCCCGACGGCGAATCCGTCGTGGTCGTGTCGGACCATGACCAGCCATTCGCCGGGTTCACCCACCTCTGGACCGTGCCGATCGACGGCGGCCCTGCCGCTCGCATGCCGGTCGGGCATGCCTGGTCGATGACCCATCTGCCCTCCGGCGGCATGGCGCTCGGCCGCAACGCCTTCGATCCTGCCCGATGGAAGCGGTACCGGGGCGGTCGAGCCGGACAGATCTGGGCGGATCGCGACGGCTCGGGCGAGTTCCAGCCACTCGTCGACCTGGCCGGGAATCTCGCCGACCCCATGGCAGTCGGCTCCCGGGTGTTCTTTCTGTCCGATCACGAGGGCGTCGGCAACCTGTATTCGGTGACGCCGACCGGCAGGAACATCCGGCGACACACCCACCATGAGGACTTCTATGTGCGGTATCCGTCGAGTGACGGGCGGCGGATCGTGCATCATGCAGGCGGCGATCTCCACCTCACCGATCCGTCCGCCGATGTCTCCGAGCGGATCGACGTCCGCATCCCCTCGGCCCGCCCCCAGCGCAACCGGCGATTCATCTCTCCGGGTCGGTTCGTCGAGTCCTTCGAGTTGCATCCCGAGGGCCACTCGATCGTGATGGACGTCCGCGGTTCCGCGTACACCATGCCGCTCTGGGAAGGTTCACCCATCAGGCACACTGCGGGATCGGCGGTCAGAGACCGCCTGACTTCTTGGCTCCCGGACGGTGAGTCCATCGTCTCGGTCACCGACCAGGAGGGCGAGGAGTGTCTCATCGTTCGCCCTGTGGACGGTTCCGGCGACTCCCGACTGCTCGCCCTCGATCTCGGGCGGGTCCGGTCGCTGGATGTCGCCCCCGCCGCCGAAGGGAGGGCGACGCGGGTGGCTGCGACCAATCACCGCCACGAGGTGTCGGTCATTGACGTCGAGGCCGGCACGAGCACCGTGGTTCACCGGTCGCCCTTCACCTGGATCAGCGGCACCGCCTGGTCTCCGGACGGTCGGTGGCTGGCATTCTGCGCCCGGAGAACCGAGACGACGCAGGATCTCTTCTGCTACGACACGGATGAGGGGAAGCTGCACACGATCGGCACCAGGGCATTCGTCGATCAGCGACCGACCTTCGACCCCGATGGTCGGTTTCTCTACTTCATCTCGTCTCGTGTGTTCGATCCTGTCCCCGATTCGGTGTTTCATGACTACGCGTTCCCGACGTCGGCGATCGTGATGATCGTGGCGCTTCAGGAGAACACGCCGGTTCCGTTCCGCCTTGCGTCGAAGGAGCTGCGTGCCCCGGGTGGCAATGGGGCGGCTGCCAAGGCCGGCGACGGGAAGAAGGCCGAGGGCAGCGCCGGCTCCGGCGTGGAGATCGACTTCGAAGGGATCTCGGAGCGTGTCGAATCGCTCCCGATCCCCGCTGGACGGCACCTCCGCGTGCGGGCGGCGGCGGGCCGGGTGTACATCCTGTCGTATCCGGTGCGCGGCGCCCTCGGTACCCCGAGTATCGGCGGCGAGCGACCCAAGGGCTCGCTGTCGTCTTTCGATCTCGCCACCGACACCCACGAAACCGTGGCCGAGGGGGTCACCGCATTCGACGTGTCTGCAGATGGCAAGACATTGGCCATCTGGAACGGCTCCAAGCTGAGAGTCGTCGCAGCAGGGTGGAAGGACGACAAGTCCGCCAAGGACTCCCCGGGCCGCGACACCGGGTTCCTCGACATGAGTCGCATCCGTGTCGAGGTCGACCCCGGTGCCGAGTGGAAGCAGATGTTCACCGAGGCCTGGCGACTCCAGCGCGACTATTTCTGGTCCGAGGACATGACCGGGGTGGACTGGGTGGCGGTGCATGACCGGTATCTCGATCTGGTGGAGCGGATCTCGACTCGGTCGGAGTTCAGTGATCTTCTGTGGGAGATGCAGGGGGAGCTCGGGACATCGCACGCCTACGAGCTCGGAGGGGAATATCGACCCGAGCCGGGATACACGTTGGGGCGGCTCGGAGCAGACATCGAATGGTCGAGGGGCGCCTGGCGGGTCGCCAGGGTTCCGCACGGTGACAGTTGGGACCCCGTGGCGCGTTCTCCGCTGGCACGGTCGGGTGTGGACGTCGTGGTGGGCGACCGAATCCTCGCCGTGGACGGGGAGGCCCTCGATCGAGAAACGCCCCCTGAGGCTCTGCTCGTCGACCGTGGAGGTCGGACCGTCACCCTGTCGGTCGGTCGCGGTCGAAGACGACCGCGGAACGTGATCGTCGAGCCGCTCAAGTCCGAGACCGCTCTTCGGTACCGGGATTGGGTCGAGTCGAATCGGAGCAGGGTTCGGGAGGAGACCGACGGCCGGTGCGGGTACATCCACATACCCGACATGGGAGCTCCGGGGTTCGCCGAGTTCCATCGCTCGTGGCGTCAAGAGGTCACCGCAGACGGGTTGGTCATCGATGTGCGTTTCAATCGCGGTGGGAACGTCTCTCAGCTCCTCCTCCAGAAGCTGCTGCGGGACCGGTTGGGTTACCGGGTGACTCGCTGGAGCCTTCCTCGAGCGTTCCCGACGGACGCCCCCGCCGGGCCCATGGTGTGCCTCACCAACGAGTTCGCTGGTTCCGACGGTGACATCTTCTCGCACACCTTCAAGATGCACGATCTGGGGCCACTCATCGGCACCCGGACCTGGGGAGGCGTCGTGGGGATCTGGCCCCAGCAGTCCCTCGTGGACGGGACGGTGACGACCCAGCCCGAGTTCGGAACCTGGTTCAACGACGTGGAGTTCTCCGTCGAGAACTACGGAACCGACCCCGACATCGAGGTGGTGATCGCCCCGCACGACTACGGCGCGGGCAGAGATCCCCAGATGGAGCGGGCGCTCGATGAGCTGATGCGTCTCGTGGTGGAGCATGATCGGGTGCTGCCGGACTTCTCGGTCCGACCCTCGACGGAGCCTCCCCGTCTCGGGTGAGCCCTCACGTGCTGCATGAACAACGAGTAGCGCACGTCCGTGAGCAACAGGACTGAGTAGCGACGCACGACCCTGGGTAACGCACGACCCTGGGTAACGCACGGCCCTGGGTAACGCACGGCCCTGGGTAACGCACGGCCCTGGGTAACGCACGGCCCT
>CBDTXZ010000103.1:0-10777 GCA_965364515.1 uncultured bacterium | reverse complement strand
CGGCTGCATCCGACAGCAGCCGACCGGTCACAGCCCTGGCGAAGCCCTGTTTGCGTCCCAATCTTGAGGTGGTGATCGACGTCACGCCCGCCAGTGGCAGATCGGCCCCGTCGTAGCTGATGACGCCGCTGTGGGTGCTGCCCGAGCACTCCGCCTCGTCGTCGATGGTGGCAACGACACCGTTTGCGTCGGTGAAGAAGTGCTCGAGTCCGGCCGCTTCGTCATCTGAGTCGATCCAGCCGCACTCTTTCCAGATGCGCTGGACTGCGGGCAGGTCTGAGGGCTCGTAGGTTCTGATCATCATGGGCCCCAGACGCTACCGATCTCGTCTCGGACGCCCGGGCTGATTATCGGTCGCCACCGGTCAGCCGGTGCAGTGCCTTGACCAATGCGTGGTTGCCCTCTCCGCCGAGTCCCTGCTGTTGCAGCGTTCGATACAGCTGGTGGACCAGCGCGGTGGCGATCACCGGCACCCCCAACTCGTCGGCGCGCTCGAGCACGAGGCGCAGGTCTTTCTGCTGGAGATCGATCGTGAAGCCGGGGCGCCAGTCGTCGGCGATCATCTGCGGGCCACGGTTCGCCAGCATCCAGGATCCGGCCGCACCGCCGGTGACCGCGTCCAGGGTGCGTTGGAGGTCGAGCCCCGCAGCCTCGGCGAACAGGAGGGCTTCCGACACCGCCAGTTGGTTGACGACGACGAGGATCTGATTGACGAGCTTGACGGTCTGGCCGTCGCCGAGACCGCCGACGTGGGTGATCGTCGTGGCATACGCCTCGAGGATCGACTTCGCACCGTGAAACGTGTGGTCGTCACCGCCGACCATGACGGAGAGCGTTCCGTTCTTGGCGCCTTCGCTGCCACCCGAGACCGGGGCATCGAGCCAGCTCGCACCCCGGGCTGCGACGAGCTCGCCGAGCCGGATCGTCTCCGAAGGGCTGATCGTGGAGTGATCGACGATCACATGACGCGGCTCGACGGCGTCGATCAGCCGGTGGCTGCCCTCGATGAGATCGACCACATCGGGGGTGTCCGACACACAGATCATCACCGTGTCGCACAACTCGAAGAGCCGCGTCGGCTCCTCGACCACCGTGACGCCTTCGACCGCATACGCCTTCTCGGGCGTGCGATTCCAAACGGCCACTTCTCGACCGAACCGGACCAGGTTTGCGGCCATGCCGGAACCCATGATCCCCATACCGATGAAGCCGATCATGACTCGGTCACCACGGCGAGCACCGTGTCGCCTTCGACCTGATCACCGACCTCGACCAGCACCGATGTCACGGTGCCGTCCGTCGGGGAGCGGAGTGTGTGTTCCATCTTCATCGCCTCCATCACGATCAACGCGTCTCCCTGTTCCACCGATACGCCCTCGGTGGCGAGTATTTGCAGGATCTTGCCGGGCATCGGTGACTGCAGGCTTCCGGGGTCGATGTCGACCTCGGAAGCAGCGAACCGGGGGAGCATCCTCAACTCCGCGGCACCGTCGTACGTGACGACGTTGGCGGTGTCACCGGTCCACGTGATCTCGGGTCGCGTGATCCGCCCATCGAGCTCGAAGACGGCGGGGGAGGCCGGCTGGTATCGGGCTTCGAGGAGTTCCTCCCCGACTTCCACCGAGAAGGTCGTGTCGCCGGTCGCGAGGTATCGGACCTCGATCGGCTCGGCTGCCGCCGGCGACGAGAACGAGACGTGTTGCATCGCCGACGGGTTGTTGCGCCATCCGGACGGGATCGACCTGAGCACCGGGGCCTCTGCTCGACGCCGTATGGACGCGTCGAGCGCTGCCACCACGGCGGCACCGTGGAGTTCGGCCGGGGTCAGCAATGGGCCGGCGAGCACAGCGGGATCATGACGTTCGAGGAAATGGGTGTCGATGTCGCCGGAGACGAACTCGGGATGCTCGAGAATCCCGACCAGCAGCTCCCGGTTGGTGGTCATGCCTGCGACGACCGATCGTCGCAACGCCATCGCAAGGAGTCTGGCCGCACTCGCCCGGTCGGATGCGTGAGCGATGATCTTGGCCAGCATCGGGTCGTAGTGCACGCCAACCGTCGAGCCGTCCGTCACTCCGGAGTCGGTCCGGACCGACTCCGGCACCGAGAATGCGGTGACACGCCCGGTCACCGGCAGATAGTCGTTGAGCGGATCTTCGGCATACAGCCGAGCCTCGACGGCGTGACCCGAGATCGATGGATTCCACACGTCGGAGGGGAGCTCGTCGCCCATCGCCGTCAGCAGTTGCAGCTCCACCAGGTCGAGACCGGTCACCATCTCTGTCACCGGGTGTTCGACCTGGAGTCGCGTGTTCATCTCGAGGAACCAGAACTCGCCGTCCTTGTAGAGGAACTCGACCGTGCCGGCTCCGATGTAGCCCACGGCTTCGGCCGCCTGGACCGCAGCCTCGCCCATCCGACGCCTCGTCTCGGAATCGATCGCAGGCGAAGGGCTCTCCTCGATGATCTTCTGATGGCGGCGTTGGATCGAACACTCGCGTTCGAACAGCGACACCGCACGTCCGCTGTGATCGGCGAACACCTGGATCTCGATGTGGCGGGGTGCCTCGACGTACTTCTCGAGGAAGACGGTGTCGTCGCCGAACGCCGAGGCCGCCTCTCGCTTGGCGCCTGCAACGGCATTCTCGAGAGTCGAAGGTTCGGTGACGATTCGCATCCCTTTGCCGCCACCGCCGGCACTCGCTTTGATGAGGACGGGGTACCCGATCTCGGCGGCCGCCTCCGCAGCGCCGCCGTCGGTCACGTCGATGCTGGCGAGAGTGGGCACGCCGGCGTCACCGACCAACTGCTTCGACGCCAGCTTCGAGCCCATCACTTCGATCGCCTTCGGCGGCGGACCGACCCAGGTGAGGCCGGCGTCGAGCACTGCCTTGGCGAAAGCGGCGTTCTCGGAGAGAAAGCCGTACCCGGGATGGATCGCACCTGCGCCGGCGGTTCTCGCTGCCTCGATGATCGCATCGCCCCGGAGATACGACTCCGAAGGTGATGCGCCGCCGATCGAGACCGCCTCGTCCGCCGCGTGCGTGAAGAGGGCATCACGGTCGGGGTCCGAGTAGACGGCGACCGTCGAGATCCCCATACGGTTGGCGGTCTCGAAGACGCGAACGGCGATCTCGCCCCGGTTCGCCACCAGCAGCTTCGAGATCACAGCCGGTCCCTCGGGGAGCCGTCCCAGAACGTGAGACGTGAAACCTGAAACGTGAAACGCATGATCCTCACATCCTGAAGACGCCGAACTCGGACGTCCCCTCCACGGGCCCGGTGTGCACCGCCGACAGGCCGATCCCCAGGACGGTTCTCGTGTCGCGAGGATCGAAGAGGCCGTCGTCGCGAACTCTCGCCGTCGAGAAATAGGCCTGCTCCTCGTATCCGATCTGGGCCTCGATCGCGGTGCGGCGGTTCTGATCGGCCTCCTCGTCGAACTCGCCGCCCCTGGCCTCGGCGGCGGCCCGCGAGATGATCGACATCACTCCTGCGAGCTGGGTGGGACCCATCACTGCAACCTTGTGATTGGGCCAACCGAAGACGAAGCGCGGGTCGTAGCTGCGCCCTGACATCCCGTAGTTGCCCGCTCCGTATGAAACGCCCGCCATGAGCGAGATGTGGGGGACGGTGCTGTTGGCGACGGCGTTGATCATCTTCGCCCCGTCCTTGATGATTCCCCGCTGCTCGTACTGGCGGCCCACCATGTAGCCGGTGGCGTTGTGGATGAACACGATCGGCGTGTCGTAGCGATTGCAGAGCTGGATGAACTCGGTCGACTTGTTCGCCTCCTCGCTGAAGATGACGCCCTGTTGATTGGCGACCACCCCCACGGGGAAACCGTGGATCGACCCCCATCCCGTGACCATGGAGGTTCCGTAGACCTGCTTGTACTCGTCGAATCTGGACCCGTCGAGCACTCGCCCGAGGATCTCGCGCATGTCCATCGGGGTCTTCAGATCTCGAGGAATGATCCCCAACAGGTGCTCGGGGTCGTGGACCGGCTCGTCGGGGGTCATCGTGGGGCCGGGTCCCTGTTTGCGATGGTTGAGATGGGCGATGATCTGGCGGCCCATCCGCAATGCGTCGTGCTCGTCCTGGGCGTAGTAGTCGCCGAGCCCCGAGATCCGCGAGTGCATCTCGGCGCCGCCCAGCTCCTCGTCCGTGGACTCCTCGCCCGTCGCCATCTTCACGAGTGGCGGTCCACCGAGGAACACCTTGGCGGCCTCCTTGACCAGGACGGCGTAGTCGCACATGGCGGGCACGTAGGCTCCGCCCGCGGTCGAGTTGCCGAAGACGAGGGCGATCGTGGGGATGCCCCTGGCCGACATGTGGGCGAGATTCCGAAACCACTTGCCCCCGGTGAGGAACACCTCGGCCTGGTCCGGCAGATCGGCGCCACCGGACTCGACCAGGTTGACCAAGGGCATCCGATTCTGGAGGGCGATGTCCTGGGCGCGCAGTGTCTTTGCGAGGGTGTACCGATTGGATGAGCCGGCCTGGGAGGTGGGGTCGTTGGCCGAGATCACGCACTCGACTCCCTCGATGACCCCGATGCCCGTGACCACGTTGGCGCCGAGCGGTTTTTGTGATCCCCAGGCAGCGAGGGTGGAGAACTCGAGGAACGGCGTGTCGGGGTCGAGGAGCAGCTCGATGCGCTCGCGCACGAGCATCTTGCCCCGCTTTCGGTGGCGGTCGATGTACTTCTGTCCGCCGCCCATTCGCGCCCGGGACTGCAGCTCCTCGAACTCCTCGAGCTTCTCCAGCATGGCGTCGCGATTCGAGCGGTAGTCCTCACTGCGAAGGTCGAGCCGTGAACCGAGCACTTGCATGCCCGGTACCTTACGCGGGCCTGGCTCGGCCGGCGCCCCTGGGCCTGGCTCGGCTGCGCCTCGCCTCGGCCGTTGTCAGTCGTCAGTCGTCGGTCCGGGCTCTCGGCACCCCGCAAGGTTTTCCACGTAGTGACGACCGAATACCAAGAACCGATGACGGCAATGCGAGCCGTCAGGCGAGCGAGCCCCTGCCGCTAGGTGAGCGAAGCCTGAGGGTCTGGTTGATCGAGACCTTCTCGCTTCCTCAAGTAGAAGACGACCGCCCACAGGAGGAGGTTTGCAGCAATCGCTGCCGGAGAGTCCGGGTACAACAGCACGATCGTGAGGGGGATCGTGTTGAACGCAGCGTGGATGACCATGTTGAGGAACACACTCCGCGTGCGGTCATAGAACCATGCGTGGAAGATCGACATCGCCACGATTCCCATCGTGAATCCGGCCAAGGATCCGATGATCTGGGCGAAGACCATGCCTTGTTGCATAAAGATGAAGATCGCGACCGGGAGGTGCCAGCCTGCCCACACGAATCCGAGCATCCACCCTGCATCCCAGAAATCGCGTCCAGGCAATAGCTTCTCGAGGAGGTACCCGCGCCATCCGATCTCCTCGGTGGCAGATGTGAGCATCTGGTAGACGAAGAAGGCGAGCAGGAACCAGGCCAACGTTCCGATCGCCGGGGCATCGTCCGCCTGATCGAACGCCAATACGCTCACGAGCAGCGCCGGTGCTGTAACGAGAACGAGAATCCCCAGCACCAACCGGTAGTTGACCCAACCGACATCCGTTCGGCGAATGCGCTGCCAGAGATCACCGTCGGGGATCGACGGATCGAGGCGACTCACGTAGATACCAGCCAGCATCGGTCCCCACACGGCGACCAATGACAGGGCCGAAACCACCATCAGATCACCCGGCACGTCGCGTGCGAACAGGATGCGATCGACCAGATTCTCGTTGTACAGGACGTCGCCGGCATCGAGCGAGCGGGCGAGCAGCCAGCCCGCAATCCACACGATCCAGGACCAGGCATATGCGATCGCCACATACCGGACGTGGGGCGGCTCCCACAGCTCGGCAGATACCTCCGTCTGTGTTGCCATGGGCTTCAATCCTCTCTCGCAGTCGCCTGTCGGCTTTGATTGAAGATACTGACGCAGCGGGGAGCCGAACCTAGGCCTTTCGTCCGTCGCGGCATCCACTTTGTCACTTCTACGCGGCGTAGCGCGCCAGCCAGGCGGGGAGTCTGGCCCCATCCGTGGACGCCTCGTCGAAGGGGAATAGCTGGCTCCCGTGGCGGGCGAGTCCTACTCGTCCAGCAGATAGACCGGTTCGCGGTAGTAGCGGATTTCGCCGCGGTGATGGCGGGCTTGGAGCTGTTCGTGCAGCTCACGGTTCTTCTCGGCGATCGAGGCGTCGGACGCCAGCCATTCGAGGTCGACGTCGAGGTGCAGGACGCGTCCGGGGACGATGAACCGGGTGACCCCGGCCGGGAGGAGCTGTCTCGAACGGGCAGCCAACAGCACCTGCTCGACCGAGTAGTGGGGGAACACCACCAGCGACGTCAGCTCGGGGAACTCCGCGACCGCAGCCGCCAGGTCGCGCTCGAGGGTTCGAACGACGGTCGCGATGTTCGTGTAGGCCCGCGTCGCCCGTTCGGCTGCCTGAAAGCGGTTGACCCCGTGCTCGGCGAGCACCACCGCTGCGTCGCCGTCCGGATCGATCAAGGCGCACACACCACCCTGTTCCAAGAGGACGTCCAGAGCGAGCGCCGCCCGGGTCGGCTCGGTGAAGAGCCCTTCGGTGGCCTCGACCGCCGCAACCGCCTCTGCGAATGTCGTGTCGAGGAGCCCGTGGCTCCACGTTTCGAGCTGGAGTGACTCGTCGGCCTCGACCACCTGGACGACCACGTGCTCGAAACCTGCGCGACGCAATGCCTCCGATCGGGTTGCACCGTCGAGGAGGACGAAATGTTCCTCCACCGGCGTCACGATTGGAGGATTCCGAAGGGTGTCCTCGCTCTCGAGGCGTTCGGCGAGCGCGTCGACCCTGCGGTCGTCGTGGGCTTCGTGCGGTACAAGTGATGCCGTGTCGATCACGCGGACCGGAAGGACGGTTCGGGGCTCGATCTCGGTGAGCAGCTGGATCATCTGCTCTGCGACGTCCACCGCGGCCGTGGTCTGGGCGTCGCGTGTCGATGCGCCGATGTGCGGTGTGGCAATGACCTTCGGGTGTCGAGCCAGGCGCGAGTCGACCGCCGGCTCGGTGGCGAAGACGTCGAGTGCAGCGCCGCGCAGCCGGTCGTCATCGAGTGCGGCGAGGAGCGCCGCTTCGTCGACCACCGAGCCCCGTGACGTGTTGACCAGCCAGGCGCCTGCCTTCATCTTCGTCAGGAAGTCGGCGTCCACCAGGCCCTCGGTCTCGTCGGTTGCCGGAACGTGGATCGTGACCACGTCCGAACGCTCCAACAGGTCGTCGAGGTCGACGGGGGTGACGCCGGCGTCGAGATACAACTCAGGGGTGGGTCGGCGCTGATTCGTCAGGATCTCCATGCCGAACGCCCGAGCCCGTTCGGCGACGGAGCGACCGATGCGGCCGAAACCGATGATCCCGAGAGTCTTGCCCGACAGTCCGGTCCCCATGAGCGCCGACTTCTCCCAGCGTCCCTCCTTGAGGCCGGCGTCGGCCTTGGGGAGATTTCGCGCCAGCGCGAGGATCAGCGCCAGCGTCAACTCTGCGACGGCGATCGAGTTGGCATCCGGGCTGTTCACGACGTGGATGTCGGCTTCGAGCGCTGCAGGCACATCGATGGTGTCGAGGCCGGCGCCGGCGCGGGCGATCACCTTCAGATTCGTGGCGCGAGCGATGACGGCCGCGGTGACCTTCGTTGCGCTCCGGACCACGAGACCCTCGTAGTCGCCGATCATGGTCAGCAGGCGTTCGGGGTCGGGCCCGAGTTCGACGTCGACGTCGAAGTGCTCCCGCAGCATGTCGATCCCCGTATCTGCGATCTTGTCTGCGATCAGGATCTTCGGTCTGCGATTCGACTTGCTCACGTCAGGCTCCTTCCGCCGCCGATCACGTGGACGTGTCCCGTGACATAGGTCGAACGTGGCGAGGCGAGAAAGGCCACCAGTTCGGCCACCTCAGACGGCTCGCCCATCCGCTTCATCGGGATCGCCTCGATCATGCGTTCGCGAATGTCCTCGGGGATGCCCATCGCCATGTCGGTCGCGATGAGACCGGGGGCGACGGCATTCACGTGGACCCTTGGAGCCAGTTCGATCGCTAGCGCACGCGTGAGTCCCACGATGCCGCCCTTCGACATCGCATAGTTGAACTGTCCGAAGTTTCCCAGGTATGCCCGCGAGGCGATGTTGACGATGCCGGCGCCTTCAGAGAAGCGATCCGTCAAGGCCTGGATCAGGCGGTGAGCGGCCCCGAGATTGACATCGAGGACGGCGGTGAAGTCATCGGTCGTCATGTTCACGAGGCGGGCGTCGCGAGTGATGCCTGCGTTGTTCACCAATGCGTCGACGGTGCCGTACGCGGCTGCTTGGACCACGGCCTGGATTCCTGCCTCGGAGGTCAGGTCGACCTGGACCGGCGAGACCGTGGTGCCGGCGGCGCCGATTGCATCTGCGATGTCGGCGAGCTCGGGAGCGAGATCCACCAGGATCAGGTGGTCGACGTCGGTCGCGAGCCGATGTGCGATGGCCGCGCCGATGCCGCGAGCGGCCCCTGTGACGATCCCGGTGCTCACGGCAGCGCCTTCCCGATCTGGGTCCCGCCCAGCTGGACCAGCTCACCGGTGGGCCCACCCGGCTCGAGGAGGCGGCCGACCCATGTGCCGATAGCCTCCACAGGAGTCTCGGGTGTGATGCCCAGGACGTTGACCGGGACACCGTCACGCTTCACCTCGGCAGCAAGCGTCCTGGCGGCCGACAGCAGTCCGGTCGCCACCATGGCGTTTCCTGCGCCGGTTCTCCCCAGCAGTGCATCGGATGACACGATGTACACGACCGGGTCACCGGCGATCGCGGCCGGCTTGGTCGCATCGAAGGCTGCGCAGAGCTCGGCAGCGATGTGTTCCCAGTCGTCGTCGACGTCCGTTGCCTGGAAGACGACACCATGCTCGACGTCGAGCAGGTCTGCGATCGCGTCATCGGTTCTGATCGTTGCCGGCACCTCATGCACGATACGCACGCCGCCCTGTCTGCGGAGCGGCAATCCGGATCACGGAACCACTCAACTCCCCAGCGGTGGCGGTGGAACATCCGAGCGGATCTGGCGGCCATCGAGCCGGATGGGCGACCCCAACCCGCGAACCGTGCCTGCGATCGGGTGCTCGTAGGCGTGGACCATCTCGTTGTGGCGAACCTGGGGATCCTCCCACACCTCGGGGAGCGTCAGGACTCTTCCGCACGGCAGCCCGACTCCGGTGAACAGGTCGACCCAATGCGACGTCGGATGCGACTCGAAGATCGGTTCGAGGATCGCCTCGAGTTCCTCGCGTCGTGCGAGTCTGGCGTCGTTGCCGGTGAATCGGTCGATCAGGTCCGTCCGGTCCAGCGCCTCGCACATGGTGCGGAAGTGACGATCGGAGACGATCGCGATCACGAAATGCCCGTCGGCCGTCTCGAACATACGGTTCGGAGCCAGGAAGGGAGAGGCCGTGCCCGTCTTCTCGGGCTGTGAACCCTTGGCGAAGGCGATGGCGTTCCACCCGGCTTGAACGGCGATCAGGCTGTCTCGCAACGACACGTCCACTCGTCGGCCCCGCCCCGAGCCCGCACGGTCGACGAGTGCAGCGCAGATCCCGAGCGCGGCGTTCGTCGCAGCGACGTAGTCGCCGATCGTCGTGGCGGTCTTGCCGGGCGGTGTTCCGGGGTCACCGGTCAGCGACATCATCCCCGACTCGGCCTGGAAGATCACGTCGATTCCCGTTCGCTCGGCATACGGGCCGTCTGCCCCGAAGGCGGAAACCGCTGCATAGATCACATCGGGGTTCGCCGATCGAACCGAAGCCTCGTCGAGGCCGAGACGCTCCATCGCACCGTGCCGGAGGTTGTTCACGATCACGTCGGCCGAGGCTGCGAGCTCGAATGCCGCACGCCGGCCCGCTTCGCTTCGGAAATCGACGACGACGGAACGCTTCCCGCGGTTGGCCGACATGAAGAACGCAGACTCGCCCTCGATGTACGGGCCGAAGTGCCGGCCGAGATCCCCGGACGGCGGCTCGACCTTCACGACCTCTGCACCGAGGTCCGCCAAAAGCATCGTGCAGAACGGGGCAGCGATCAGATTGCCGAACTCCACCACTCGGACCCCCGAGAGCGGGGCGGGCGCAGTATCGCTCGGTTCTGTCATCGACTCGAAGCTAACAAAGGCGGTGCGGCGGAGAGACGTATCGAGGCCTTTCGGTTCCCAGAAGGTGACGGACGTACGCACCCAAGCACCGTCCGACGCCATAGAGTGGTGCCACGTATCGAGAAGGAGTCACAGCGTGAGCATCGTGGTCGGATTCATCGACACGCCCGAAGGCAACGCAGCCGTCCAATCGGCTGTCGATGAAGCCAAACTGCGGAACACGTCGGTCGTGATCTTGCACTCGATGGTCGGAGGCGGCCACGAGAAGGGGTCCGAGTACCTCGCATCTGCAGAGGCGATCGAGCGGGTCGAGAAGCTGCTCTCCGAGTCCGGTGTCGAGTACTCGTCGCACGAATACGTCCGTGGCAAGGCGCCTGCCGAGGACATCGTCACCGCAGCGAAGGTTCACGACGCCGAGCTGATCGTCATCGGGATCAGGCAGCGCTCGTCGACCGGAAAACTGCTGTTGGGCTCGAACGCCCTCGACATCCTCCACGACGCCCCCGTCCCCGTCCTCTGCGTCAAGGCTGAGTGACTTGTGGGGGGCGACCCCCACACCCCCGGGCCTGGCTCGC
>CBDTXZ010000102.1:0-10793 GCA_965364515.1 uncultured bacterium | reverse complement strand
CCCCTGCGGGGGCGTTTGAGATAGCCCAGCTTGTACGCATCGTCGTAATACTTGATACGCGCCTTCCGGAATCTCCACCACGAGAACCTCGGAGGCTCGATAACACGACGAACCCGATTGCGGTTCCTACCGCACCGAACGCACAAGTCCACCTCTTCGAGGTTCTTGGTCCCGCAAACCGGACACTCCCATCCTTGCTCCATACCCATTACGTGACCGTACCGCCTGGGTTACAAGCTGGCAGATGGACTCCGCGGCGGGTGTCATTCCGCTATTGAGCAACTTCTGAGCCGTGGCCATTCCACGCGGGGAAACGCACGGATGCCCATATGATGAAGCCCCGACCCCCTGCGGCGCGATGTGTTCTGAGAGCCATCCCGTGTGAGGATCTACGGGCGACCGTCGCTGACCGCTCAGACCGGGGGTTCTCCGGCCAGTCTCCAGAGGAAGGTCGCCATCTGACCCCTTGTGATGAGCTCATCCGGTGAGAATGTCGTTGGGGTGGTGCCAGTTGTGAATCCCTCATCGACGAGCCAGGCCACAGCCTCCGAGTAGAACGCTCCCGCCGGGACATCGTCGAAAACGGTTTCGGACGACGCCGGCGCCGGGCTGTCGGAGTATCGCCAAAGGAAGGTCGCCATCTGGCCCCGCGACACCGGATCATCTGGCGAAAACATCGTTGGAGTGACTCCGGTGGTGATCATCTCTTCAGCGAGCCAGGCCACAGCCTTGGAGTAGAACGCTTCCGCCGAAACGTCGACGAACGGAGCGTCGAGCGATGCCGGCTCGGGCCGCCCGTCATAGCGCCACAGGAACGTTGCCATTTGAGCTCGAGTAACGGGGTCACCTGGTCGGTAGGTCGTGGGAGTCGCCCCTGTCGTGATCCCCTCAGACGACAGCCAAGTGACGGCATCGGCGTAGAACTGATCCACGGCCACATCGAAGAACTCAGTGGAAGTACGGACCATCGTGTACGTCGCGCCGTCGGGCTTCTCATGAACCAGACTCCCGTCGGGTTGGACCGTGACCGTCCTACCTTCGAAGATCGCTCCGACCACGCTCGGATCGTCCCGGCAGGTCGTGTTCACCCAATCGACCATCAACACGCCATCGACGACGGTCGCTTCAGTGTCTTCCACCACTGTCAGACCGCAGTGGCCGCCTTCAAAGGTCTCCTCGATGTGGTACACGCCTTCGCTAACCGGGGAAATCACCCACGTCAGCTCCAGATCGGTCCGCTCCCACAACCCAACGAAATCGTCACCGGCCGCCGATGCCGCCGGTGCGGTGGCCGCAATCGTTAGAACGAGACTCATCGTCGCAACTAGCCAGCCGCGCTTTTTGGCCCCTGACATCGTTCGGCTCCTCTCCGATAGGGAGCGCCTGTCGGTGCGGCCTCCCGTGGGACACCCTATGCAGGCCAGAAGAGCGGCTGCGGTGAAAATCGCGGGTCGCGAAGACGAGGCCTCAGGCTGGCTTAAAGGTCAGCCCAACTCATCAGAGAGCAAAGGACGGAAGCCCCGATGACCCGATTTCTAGGAGGGAGTCGATGCCGTCGGGTCTTCCACCCTTCAGCAGCGCAAGGCCCCCTACTCCAACACCCCACGCCCACCATTCCCGACCAGCCTCGCACCCGTCCCGGTGAGCTCGAGCGTGCCGAGCATCACCAGACCCCACGAGCGAAGCGCGGCGAGCACGTCCGGGTCGATGTCGGCCTCGACATTGGACCGCCGGCGATCGTCTTCAGCGCCTCGAGGTGGGTGTCAGAGACACCCATTGTCGGAACGTATCCGGAGGGTGTGACGGGATTGCGCTGGCCCGTATCGTGACCAGCATGGCTACGCAGCCAGCCGACACCCACGGGCGAAACCCAGACGACCTCTGCAACTACAGCTCCGACTCGACGGCCTTGTTGGGCGGTGACGGTGTGATCGAGTTTCGAGCTGGCGGCGGGATTCGAACCCGCGACCTGCTGACTACAAATAGCACGCGCCTAAGCGACGTGCTAGATCCCGAAAACCCGCGTGTTTCCTAGCTTCTGCCTGAGCGCAGACACCAAAGTGATCACCTGTTGACTAGCCCAAGAGTTCACCGTACGAGGAACAGGACGCCACCGTGGGCCAGTGTGCATCTATGTTCCTGGAGGCAAGACCCACATAGCGGATCGACTGAGCACTGGCTCGTTTCCTAGACCGGCGTGCCGACAAGCCGACGAGGATGCCGCAGAACCACATCGCCGGCGCAGATTGCCTGTTGGCGGCCGTCGCTAACCGAGCGCTCGGCTCAAGAAAGCGGCCATCTGTCCTCGGGTGACGAAGTCGTCTGGACAGAAGAGGGTGCCCTCGGGATTGCATCCCTTGGTCACTCCCGCTGTTGCCAGCTTGTCGATGTCGTCCTCGAAGATCGACCCGTCGTCGTCGGTGAACAGGTTCCCGCCACCGCTATCGGTGAATCCCAGCGCACGGACGAGGAACGCAGCCATTTGTCCCCGGGTGACGAAGTCGTCTGGACAGAAGAGGGTGCCTTCGGCGTTACATCCCTTGGTTATCCCTGCCTCTGCGATCTTGGCAATATCAGCCTCAAAGATCGACCCATCGTCGTCGACGAACGTGTTCACCGCCCCGTCCGGCAGACCCAGCGCCCTCGCGAGGAACGCGGCCATCTGACCTCGCGTCACCAGGTCGTCAGGACAGAACATGGTGCCGTCGGCGGTGCACCCCTGGGTGACGCCTTCGGCGGCGATCCACTCGATGTCGGACTCGAAGGGCGAGAAGTCGTCGTCGACAAAGGTCCCTCTGTGCCCAGCGACGACCGCCAGACCGTGGGACTTGTCCGCGGCGGCTCCGAGGTCCGAGCAGGCGAACCCACCGGTCCCGTCACCGAGACAGAGGCGGTTCGCTCGGTCTCCTTGGATCGACGCGAAGACGACATCCAGGTCACCGTCTCGGTCGATGTCGACGATCCCGGCCTCCCACGTATCGATCGGGGCGGGGTCGAGGACCTCACAGGTGAACCCGCCGGTCCCGTCTCCGCGACAGAGCCAGTCGCCTCCACCCGTCGGGAGGACGGCATCGAGGTCGCCGTCGCCGTCGACATCCCCGAGCGCCAGTCGCGTCGCGAAGACCGAGATGGAGCCCAGGTCGCTGCATGCGAACCCCCCGCTCCCGTCGCCGAGGCACACCGAGCTCCTCCCGTGGTTTGGGTTCGGATGGCTCGAGAACAATGCGTCGAGGTCGCCGTCGCGATCGACGTCACCGAGCGCCACGCCGGTGGTCGAGTCGAGCGTGGAGCTGACGTCCGTGCAGTCGAATCCGCCTGCGCCGTCGCCGAGGCACACGGAGTTCCGAGCGCCCTCGAGCGCGTCGTAGTTCGCGAGAACTGCGTCGAGGTCACCGTCTCGGTCGACGTCTCCCAGATCGACTCCCAGGGTGTTGACACCGCCCGCTCCCATGTCGCCGCATGTGAATCCACCTGATCCGTCACCCAGGCACACCCTGTTGGACCCGTTGTTGGCCACGACGACGTCGATGCGACCGTCGCCATCGACATCCCCGAACGCGGCGCCGTTGCTGTCGTCCGCGCTCGGGTCGAGGTCGGCGCAGCTGAACCCGCCGGTGTCGTCGCCCAGGCACACGCGGTTCTGCGAACCCGCCGTCGAGAAAACGAGATCGGTGTCGCCGTCGCCATCGAGGTCCGCCGCGTCGACATTCCTCGCGCCGGGCCCGAACTCAATGTCGAGGGGGTTGCATGTGAAGCCGCCCACGCCATTGCCGAGACACACCCGACTGTCGATCCCGTCGATGTTGGCGAAGACCACGTCGGCGGTCCCGCTGTCGTCGAGGTCGCCCACCGCCACACCCGGCGCCGCCATCAACACCAGTCCGAACACCACCACCAACCCGACCCGACGCACGTCGAACTCCTTCCGTATCCGCCAGTCACGCTAAACCTCATCGAATAGCGCCTGCGGTCAAGAGTGCCCTGGATTTTCTTGGGAGGCATTAGGTGCCCTGAATCACTCCAACACTCCACCCTTCGCCCCACCCAGAAACCGGGATCCCATCCCGGTCACCTCGAGGGATCGTTGCATCACCATCCCCCACTTGCGAAGGTCAGCGAGCACGTCCGGGTCGATGTCGGCCTCGGTTGGACCGCCGGCAATCGTCGTCAGCGTCTCGAGGTGGGTGTCGGTGAGTTCCATTGTCGGAACGTATCGGGCGGGTGTGACGTGAAGTTGCTACTGACATCGGAGATAGACAGTCCGCGGTTCGCTGTGATGCCTGGGCTTGCTCCATGGCTCTAGCTTCTCGATCAGCGCGGCATTCAGCTCCAGCGGGTTCAACGGCCGACGAGACGAACATCCCGGCGTCGTCGAGTATTACTTGCCGATCTCCTCTAGCTAGCGCCGTAGTTCTAGGACACTGGCGTCGACCCGGTCTACGGGCTGAAAGCCTTTGGTCTTGAGGAACTTCATCTTGTGTACGAAGTTGACCATTGCATCCGAGGGGTCTACTCCCTCAAGGTTCAGCGCCTCCATCGTTGCCCTCGGTACCGCTAGCGACAGAATCGGCTGTTGTTCGACGTGCCCGGTAGCCGGGTTAAGGAGTTGGTCAACTGCTGTGACAATGACGGCAGCAAGGGGGAGCATCGCAAGCATCTCGTTCGCCAGACGGAGGGCTGTTCCACATACATAGTCCTGGTACAACTCGTAGAAGCGAGATTTGGGCATCTGCTTCACTGACAGCTTCCCTGGCGTCGTCTTCGCTACCGATCGCATTCACTGAAACCAGTTCGAACTCGCCACCGTTGCCTGAGCAAAGATCGATCTGTCCTTGGTTGAGTCCAGCCGGGATGCCCGCATACGAGGTTTCGTTGTATTTGACGATGTAGTCGCCAACCAGATTCGTTGCCGGACTCGTCTTGGTCGTCGTGAAGAACCCCTCAGTGTCGCCATTCTGTCGAACACAGTGAGAGCTAGGCAGGGTCCGTCTCATCGGAGAGCTGGAGCAGGTCTCGGGTGTATGTTTTGGTATTGGGACCGTTCAGTTGTCTGGAGGACATCATGAACACTGTTGAACGGGACATCTCACGACGTTCGCGTTCTGAGAGTTCTCTTGCGAAGTTCTTTGGAAGTGTCGACGGTCGAACCCTCGGGATTGCTCTCGCAATCGGCGTGTTTGCCGTCGAACACGTTTTCGAGACCGTCGGCACCCATTTCGGCACCCATCGACCCCGAACCTCCCACAATCTGCCAGTACGAAACAAACCCCCAGGTCTCTGACCAGGGGGTTTGCATTGTGCGGGTGGAGGGACTCGAACCCCCACAGGCTTTCGCCCACCAGGACCTAAACCTGGCGCGTCTTCCAATTCCGCCACACCCGCGTGGCGGCGTCATTCTGGCAGACGGACGTCTACTCAGCGCCGCTCGCGGTCACCCCGCAGAGCAGCGGCAAGCGCCCGAAGTGCGAGTGCTCGGTGGGAGATGCGGTGCTTCTCCTCGGATCCCATCTCCGCAAACGTACGGCCGCGCACGGCGAACACAGGGTCGTATCCGAAGCCGCCTTCGCCACGGGACTCTGTGGCGATCTCACCTTCGACGACGCCCTCGACAGTCAGCTCCTTGCCGTTCTCATCGACCAGGGCGATCGCCGTCTTGAACCGAGCGGACCGCCGCTTGACGCCTTCCATCTCTTCGAGAAGCTTGGCGACGTTGTCCGAGTAGGTGGCATCCGGGCCCGCGTATCGGGCAGTGTGCACGCCAGGCTCCCCTCCGAGTGCATCGACTTCGAGGCCGGTGTCGTCGGCGACGGCCGTCAGACCGGTTGCCTGCCGAACCGCACGCGCCTTCAGCAGCGCATTCCCGACCAGCGTGGGCTCGGTCTCGTCGACGTCGGGCCATTCGAGCCCCCGCACGATCTCACGAACCAGGCCGAGCCCGGCCAGCACCTCTTCGACCTCGGCGATCTTGTCGGGGTTCTTCGAGGCAACGACGAGTCGCTCGATCACTGCTCCGTCGCCGCCTTCTGTGCCTCCACGAGCTCTGCGATACCACCTGCCGCGAGATCCAGCATCTCGTCGAGATCCGATCGCGTGAACGGAGCACCTTCGGCGGTGCCCTGCACTTCGATCAACAGTCCCCGTCCCGACATGACCACGTTCATGTCGACTTCGGCTCCCACATCGTCGGTGTACTCGAGGTCGAGAAGTGTGGCGCCGTCGACGAGACCGACGGACACGGCGGCGACCTGATCGATGATCGGGTTCCTGGCGAGCATTCCCTTTCCGACGGCCCATTCGAACGCCTGATGAAGTGCGATCCATGCGCCGGTCACAGAAGCCGTGCGGGTACCTCCGTCGGCCTCGATGACGTCACAATCGACACGCACCATGGCCTCGCCCATCGCCTTCATGTCGACGACCGCTCTGAGGGCCCGCCCGATGAGCCGAGAGATCTCTTGCTGACGCCCCTTCGTATACGAGTCACGGCGGATACGACTGTCGCTGGAGCCCGGCAGCATCCCGTATTCGGCAGTGACCCACCCCTTGCCCGACCCCTTCATCCAGCGCGGGACCTCGGCCTCGACGGTGGCCGTACAGAGCACACGGGTACGCCCCATCTCGATGAGCACTGATCCCGGGGTCGCCTCGGTGAAGCCGAGGTGGAGCCGCACTGGGCGGAGTTCGTCGGGCTCTCTGGTTCGTGTCATGGTTCAGACCTCATGGGTTGCTCCGGGCACCGCCGCCATGACGGTCTTCCCGAATGTTGCCTCTGCCTCCCGCACCGAGACGATCGGGTCGAGATGTGGCGGAATGTGCGTGAGGAGCAGTCTGGTCGCTCCGAGCCTCGATGCGATTTCGCCGGCCTGTGATGCCGTGAGATGGGGTGCGGATCCATCACCGAGGGAGGCGCCCTGCATGCTCGCTTCGCTGACGAGCAGATCAACCGGTCCGACCCGGGTCTGCCAGTCGCCGCCCGGACCGGTGTCTGCGGTGTAGAAGATGCCCCGCCCATCGCTCTCGAATCGGAAGCCGAGTGTCGGCGCCGAGTGGTCCATCTCGACTGCGGTGACCTCGACGGCGCCCACCTGGAGGCTGTCGCCGCCTTCGGTCGGACGGATGTCGAAGGCACGATGGACGGCATGGTCCTCGCCGGCACCGAGAAAACGCACGGCATGGTCGATCACCGAACGGTTGGCGATCAGCGTCAGTCCTTCGATCGGACGGGGTGAATAGGTGATCGCGTGGAAGAGTGCGAAGAGATCGGTGCAGTGATCCGGATGGCGGTGGGAGATGACGATCGCCGACAGCTCTCGGGGATCGATCACCGAGAGCAACGCTTGGTAGCTGCCAGGTCCGGCGTCGCACCAGATCACCGTGGATCCATGGGTGACCAGATAGGAGGATGCCGGGTTCTCTCCGGACGGGTACGTCCCACTGGATCCGAGCACGGTGAGTTGCACCGGGCCGAGTGTACGGGTCAGGGTGCGAGGCGAACCCGTCGCCAACCGCCCTTGTCACTCTCGTAGCGGATGCGATCGTGCAGCCGGTTGGGTCGGCCCTGCCAGAACTCGAATGCCGTGGGGCGGACCCGCAGCCCACCCCACTCGGGTGGTCGGGGCGGAGCCTCGTGTGAGGAGTCACGGATCGCTGCGACCCGGGCCTCGAGCCACTCCCGTGACTCGATCACCGTGCTCTGGGGAGAGGCAGCAGCCGAGATCCGGGCATCGAGGGGACGGCTGGAGAAGTATTCGTCGGACTCTGCATCGCTCACCGGCTGCGCAAGCCCTTCGATCCGAACCTGACGATGGAGCGGCAGCCAGAGAAACAGCAGCCCAACCCGTGGGTTCTCGGCGATGTCGATCCCCTTGCGCGACGATCGATTCGTGTAGAACACGAAGCCTTCGGAGTCGAAAGACTTCAAGAGAACCGCTCGCGAGCTCGGGGCACCGTCCGCCCCCACGGTCGACAGCACCATGGCGTTCGGTTCGTCCACCTGTGCGGCGATCGCCTCCGAGAACCACCGATCGAACTGCACCAGCGCATCGGGTGCCGCGTCGTTCATGGCGAACGGAGCGCTCTCGTAGTCGGTTCGAAGCTGGCGGATCCGATCGGACACGTCCGCGACGCTACCCGAGTGCGGGAGACACGCCAGGTTCGACCCGTCTGAAGGGTTCCTACACTGACACCACATGAAAGACCCGTCGGCATCTCTCTTCATCATGCTCGGGCGTTCGGTGGCAAGACGCTGTCCTCGGTGTGGCGGCCGAGGGATCTTCTCGAACTGGGCCGCACTCGAGGACTTCTGCCAGACCTGCGGCTTCAAGTTCGAACGCGAGCCGGGATACTTCACAGGCGCACTCATCATCAACATGGCGGTAGCGCTGTTCGTCTTCCTGGTCACGCTGGTCGGTGGAATGGCGCTGTTCTGGCCGGATGTGCCGTGGAACGCCCTGTCGGCGGCGACGATCGGCGTCATGCTGATCGTTCCGGTCGTCTTCTATCCATGGTCGAAGGGGATCTGGATGGCAATCGAGTTGAGCTATCACAAACTCGAGGAGAAGGAACAGTTCGAAGCCTCCCTCCGTGCCGCAGAAACAGCCGGGGGCCCTGCCAAGAGCCGATAGCCAGGAGCTGCGAGCGGCCCAGACACGCTCGTCACATCCGCTTGGCGATCTCCTCGAGCATCACCTCGGTGGCGCCGCCGCCGATCGAATGGATCCTCGCATCTCGATACATCCGCTCGATCGGGCTCTCGGTGAGATAGCCCATGCCTCCGTGGAATTGGACGCAGTCGTACATGACTCGGTTCACCAACTCCCCCACGACGGCCTTGACCATCGAGATCTCCTTGACGGCGTCGTGGCCCTGTTCCATCAGCCATCCCGAGTGGTAGACGAGCTGCCGAGCCGCTTCGATCTCGCCAGACAACATCGCCAGACGCTGGCGGATTGCCTGCTTGTCCCACAGCGTCGCACCGAAAGCTCTGCGGTTCCTCACCCAGTCGATGGTGATCTCGATCGCCTTCTGAGCCTCCCCCAGCGCCATCGCTCCGAGCACGAGGCGCTCGTTCTGGAAATTGTTCATGATTGCGTAGAAGCCCTTGTCGACATCGCCGATGACGTTCTCGGATGGAACCCAGGCGTCGTCGAAGCTGAGTTCCGCAGTGTTCGAGGATCGCCATCCCATCTTGTCGAGCTTCCGACTGGCGGAGAAACCGGCTGTGTCGCTCGGGACGGCGAAGATCGAGATGCCTCGTGACGGCTTGACGTCGGTGTTGGTCTTGGCGGCGACGAACACGATTTCGGCGATCCCGCCGTTGGTGATGTAGAGCTTGGAGCCGTTCAGTCGGTAGCCGTCACCATCGCGGGTTGCCGTCGTGCGCATCCCTGCGACATCGGATCCGTGGTCTGGCTCCGTGACACCGATCGCGGTGAAGATGTCGCCGGTGAGCATGTCTGGTAGCCACTTGCTCTTCTGCTCGTCACTTCCGAAGTTCAGGAGATAGGGCATGGCGAGATCGGTGTGGACGATCGCCGTTGCGGTGAATCCGCCGTACGTGCCGCGCCCCAACTCCTCTGCGAAGACCACGGAGGCGAGCTCGCCCATTCCGATGCCGCCGTAGCGTTCCGGGACTCGGAGACCGAAGAAGCCGATCTCGCCCATCTCCTCGATGAGATGTCTGGGCACTTCGCCGGCTTTCTCCCACTCATCCCCTCGGCCGACGACCTTCTCCTCGACGAAGCGTCGAGTCTGAGCGCGTATCGCTGCGAGGTCTTCGGTCTCGTAGATGCTCGTGGTCATGTCGCCTTCTCTGAGTCTGGTTCTACCGTACCCGGCATGAGGCGCACCACGACCTTGATCGCGACCATCGGGAGGAGGTTCGAAGGGCCTTCGAAGCACGTCGCCGACGTGTCGGGCAATGTCGCCCGCGAAGTGGCACCGGACCCGGTCGAATCACTCACCGATTGGGTGGACGTGCTTCGGCCGGCGTGGACGGCTGCCGGGCGCCGCTCGACGATCTACACGCTGCTGACTGGAGATCCGCTCGCTCCGGTAGTGCGGGAGTGGGCCCGACGCCTGGACGGCGAGCCCTCCGATCTCGAACTGGCGATCGGGCTGATCGGAGATGCGCCTCTGCCCGACTTCTACCTGGTCGACCCCGGCATCAGAGGGTCGGCCGCCCATTGGTATCTCGACCACCTGCCCAAGCTCGCCCCCCGGCGCGTCGTCCTGACCGAGCCGACCGAGGCCGCCGTACTCGCTGCGGTGCGCCGGCTGCCGTACGGGAAGTCGCTTCCGGACCTGTCCGACGTGCTTGCGTCGGCCCGGACCTACGTACCGATTCCCGAACTCGATTCAGATGCGCAGACCACCCTGCTGTCGTGATCGAACACACGTTCGATACACTGGGCCGTCATGTCACAGCAGTCCTTCAGATGGGCTTCCCTCGAGAAGCCGACCGACCATCTCTTCGAGCCATCCCGTCGAGTCGTCGGCAGAGGCGAGTACCGGTCGCTCACCTTTCACGAGGTGGAGTCGAAGAGCCTGATCAATCGAGTCGCAGAATCCTCTCGGGTCCCCTTCCGATTCACCATCAATCCCTACCGGGGATGCTCACATGCCTGCACCTACTGCTTCGCCCGCCCGACGCACGAGTACCTGGGATTCGACCTCGGGCACGACTTCGACACCCAGATCGTCGTCAAGACGAACGCGGTCTCCCTCGCCCGCGCCGAGACGGTTCCGGGCAGATGGGCAGGCGATCGGATCGCCATGGGCACCAACACCGATCC
>CBDTXZ010000101.1:0-11019 GCA_965364515.1 uncultured bacterium | reverse complement strand
TCGCATCCTGTGAGCCGACCTCCATGCGCTCACGACGTCCTCGATGTCGAATGGTTCGTATCGGTCCGTACCTGCGTCGTTCAGCTCGGCGATCTCGTGGTTGATCCGGTCGACCGAGATCCGCACCGACGTCGCCGATCTCGCCGACATGAGGGCTCCGACCCGCATCTCCAGCCGCTGGTAGCGACGTCGGCGTTCGTCATCGGCGCGTTCACGATCGAGCAGAGACGTCATCCACCAGTTGGGGTCGTACGGCTTGCCTGCGCCGGGGATCGGCTTGCCATGGCCTGGCAGATCCTCGAATTCGCCGCGGTCCATCGCCTCACGAATCAGTCGCTCCGAACGTGACTCGAACATGGCTGCAGGCTACCCAACCGTCGCTCGTTCGTGCCCTCCTCCTGAGACCGCAATCCCTGGTCGCGAGCGCCATTTCGGATAAGCTGTTCGCTCGTGAGCATCTCTAGGGGGACACTCTGACTGCCGAAGCTCAGGAATCGACACGAGAACGCCGGATACTCGTCATCCGGACGTCGTGGGGATTCTTCGTCAACTCGATCGTCGCCGCCGCTCTCGGTGTCGTCTTTGCGCGTCTCATCGAGCAAGCGGGTGTGGCGATTGCAGGCCTCATCGCCGGCCGGGAGCCGGTGTTCACGACCGTCGTCACCGAGCTGCGCGCCGATGGATCCGACCTGGTCTTCCTCGGAGGCACCGTTGCCAGCCTCGTGGTCGGCGCAGTCATGCTGTCGATGTATCCGAACGCACTGGATCGGTCGGTCGGCAAACTCCAGATGCTGTGGGTGATCCTTTTCACGCTGCGCAACGGGTTCTTCGACCTCGCATCCACTGCATACATCGACGATTCGCCGGTGGCCCTGGCGCTCGCCACGTTCGACGCCCCGGCCGGGCTCGATGTGGTCCTGAGCGTGACCGGAGCGCTCGGATTGTTGTTGTTGGCGATCGCGGCGGCGCCGGCGTTCCTCGGGTTCTCGCGCCACCGCAGCGAGATCCTCACCGGGCCGGAGCGCATCAGGTACGTTGCGACCCTGGGGCTCATGCCAGGCCTGGTAGGTCCGTTGCTCGCCGTCATCTACTTCATCCCCGATCGCGGTACCGGGTACACCGCAACGCTGCCGTTTCTCGGCGTCTTCCTGGTGATCACCGCCCTCGCCGCTCGGTGGACGAGGGAGGTCGCCGAGCCGAAGCTCGTTCAGGAGCGGTCTCTGAGCATCGCGCTCATCCTCGTAGCGCTGATCGTGTTCAGTCTTCTCAGATTCGTCATCGAGCCCGGTCTCGCAATACCCCCATGGGACGACAACCTCGTTTGGCAACCCAGGGCCTGACATGGCTCCGACGGCTGCCGTGCTCACCGCAAGCGACGGTGTCTCCGTCGGGGCGCGGGAAGACCGTTCTGGCGAGTTGGTCGCCGAGCTCCTCGAAGCGGCCGGATTCGACGTCGTGCGTCGCGTCGTCGTACCCGACGACATCGAGCGGATCGTTGCCGCGCTGAGCGATCTGTCGGAGACGTGTCGACTGGTCGTCACCACGGGGGGAACCGGATTCGGTCCTCGCGATGTGACTCCGGAAGCGACGCGGTCGGTCATCGAGCGTGAGGCTCCGGGACTCATGCACCTGATGCTGTCGACCGGGCTGCAACACACTCCCATGGCTGCGCTGTCCAGAGCCGTGGCGGGATCCGTGGGGTCGACGCTGATCTTGAATCTCCCCGGGAGCCCCAAGGGCGTCGAGCAGAACCTGGCGGCCGTTCTCCCTCTGATCCCGCATGTGCTGGATCTCCTCGTCGGCGACACCGAGCACGGCTGACGGTGCGGAGAGCCCCCGGCTCGTCGTAGTGTTGCGGGTGTGAACGACCTCGACAACATCGTGGAGACGATGATCGACTGGGATCGCCGCGGACTGCGGTTTGCGCTCGCGACCGTCGTCGGAGTCCGTGGCTCCACCTACCGTGGCCTCGCTGCGCGTCAGGCCGTCAGTGAACAGTCCGCCAGTGTCGGGACGATCTCAGGCGGATGCCTCGACAACGATCTGCACAGGGTTGCCGGCGAGGTGATCGAATCCGGTCTGCCGCAGCTGGTCGAATTCGACCTCACGGCGGACGACGAGGCGATCTGGGGCTGGGGAATCGGCTGCAACGGAGCTACAGAGGTGCTCGTGGAGCCGGCCGCGTCGGCGCTCGAGCTCGCCGATCGACTTCGCTCCACACAGACCGGGCGGAGGTCGGCCATCATCCATTCGCTCGCGCCGGACAGCCTCGGCTCGAGGCGGCTTCTCGCCACCTCCGGCGACACGCCGGTCGTTGGTCGCCTCGCCGAGGAGGCTCAGCAGGCCATCCACGAGGGTCGGCATCGCGTCGTGGAAGTCGAGGGCGAACGCTCCCTGATCGAGGTCGTGGGCTCTCCGCCCCGTCTGCTCGTGTGCGGCGCCGGGCACGATGCCGACCCCGTCGTCCGGCTCGGGGCCGAACTCGGATTCGAGACGATCGTCACCGACGATCGACGTCACCTGCTCACTCCGGAGAGGTTTCCGGATGGGACCGAGATGGTCCATGCCGAGGCGAGGGAGTTGTCCTCCGTGATCGGACTGGACGATCGCACCTACGTGATTCTGATGTCTCACAACTACGTCCGAGACCTCGAATACCTCCGCCAGCTCCATGGCTCCGACGTCGCCTATGTGGGTGCGCTCGGTCCAGTCGAGCGTCTCGATCGCCTCTACGACGATCTCGCCGAGGACGGAGTCGTGTTCGATGCCGAGATGAAGATGCGGATCCGTGGCCCGGCCGGACTCGACATCGGGGCCGAGGGCCCGGTGGAGATCGCCTGGTCGATCCTCTCGGAGGTGCTGGCGGTGAGGACCGGCCGTTCCGGTCGGCCTCTGTCGGTCACGAAGCGCCGTTTGGCTCCGACGGTCGACTGAGGTCAACCAACCTCGATCCGGACGATCGCGCGGCTGCAGACGCCGTCTGATGTACAGACTCGGTATTCGAAGGCGTCGCTGCCCGTGAAGCCCGGACCTGCGTCGTAGCGGATCTGTCCGCTTCCCCCTACCGGGGAAGCCGTCCCGTCGGACGGAGGGCGAACGACACCGACGGTCGACGGCTCGTACAGTCCTGAGTCGTTGTCGAGGACCTTGATGATGACACTCCCATTGCGGCGCACGGAGGTGGTGTCGTCGGATGCAGTCACCGGCCCGGTCGTCGTGGTCGTCGTGGTCGTCGTCGGCGTCGTGGTTGTCGTGGTCGTCGGCGTCGTGGTCGTGGTGGTGCTCGGCCCGGTCGTCGTGGTCGTCGTGGTTGTGCTCGTCGTGGTGGTGGTCGTCGTCGGCGTGGTCGTCGGTGGTGCAGCAGTGGTTGTCGGCGCCGTGGCGGCGTTCGTCAGCGTCGTGGTGGTCGGCGAACCGGCGGTTGGTGCATTCGTCGACTCGGTCACACCGGCACTCGGGGATCCGGGAGCATCGTCAGGCCGACCGTCTGGGTCGGCAGTGGCAACGATCGCCGGCTCGCTCGGGGTCGTGGCGGGTTCGGCCGGAGCATCGTTCGACGTCGAGTCATCTTTCGGTGTGGAGTCACCGATGAAGGCATCGACGGCCTCGCCGCTCAGCCCTGCGCCGGCGATCACGACCTCGAGGACCTCCCGAGTCGGGAGATCCGCCGGCGAGGGGACGACGCCGGTCACCAGTGAAGTGGTCATCAGTGCCGAGCTGGCTGCCAGGGTGATCACGTCACGTCCCAGAGCAGGCAACCCCCGGGACCACGGGAACTGACCGAGAGCCGCGAGCGGGCCCGTTGCCCAGCGAAGCCGCCCCAGCGCGACTCGCATGAGCGCTCGCGCAACCTTCGGATCGAACTGCGTGCCGGCCATGGCAACGATCTCACGCCTGGCCTGATCCGTCGACATGGCTCGTTGATACGAACGACCGCTCGTCATGACGTCGTAGGCGTCGGCAACCGCAACGATCCTGGCCCCGTAGGCGATGTCCTCGCCGGCGAGACCGTACGGGTATCCGGTGCCGTCATAGCGCTCATGATGGTGCTCGATCGTCTCCGCCCACTGACCGAGCCAGCCTGCGATCGGAGCGATCATGCGGAGACCATGGATCGGGTGCTGGCGGATCGCGTGCCACTCGTCGTCGTCGAGGGCGCCGTCCTTGTTCAGGATCTCCCCGGGGACCTCGAGCTTGCCGATGTCGTGGAGGAGTGCCGCCCAGCGAAGCCGGTCCCGATCACCCTGAGAGAGCCCCAATTGCTCTGCGATCATGTCGACGTAGGCGCGAACACGCTCGGAGTGCCCGCGAGTCTTGCGGTCGTGGCGGCCGAGCGCCGCCGAGAGCGAGAGGATCAGTTCCGCTGCCTCTGCGGTGGCTCGATCGCCTCCGGCCTCGACCGCGGCGACACGGCGTTTCAGCTCCGACATCGAGCCAGATCGGCGGGCGACCCTGAGTCTGGAGGGTGCCTCGTCGGGGAAGAGCATGCTCATTCTGAGGAGCGTCGAGAGCGGAAGGAAGCGCCTGGCGAAGCGATCCACGACCGTCGCCGCAGCCGAGGCGACCGCGATGGTCACGACCCACCAGAGCACCACCTGTGACACCCGCTCGGGCTCGGGCAGACGGTGTGACACCCACGCTCCGGCGAGGAATCCGGCGACGAGGGGAACGAGGAAGATGAGGGCGCGGACGATGAAGGCCGCCAAACGGCGTTCTTGCCAGCGCTGGGAAGCGCGTGGTCCGGTGGTTGGGTCCTCTGACATCCTCAGAGTCAGTATCGGCGGGATTCACGTCGTATTGACCCAAATGATGCGGTCGGACCACGAGCCCGGATCTCCGAGAAAAGGCGTGTGAACCGGTGGTCAGCGTCTCCAGGGCGGGGCGACCTCTGGGTCGATCCCATAGCGATCGAAGGCCCGGCCCATCACGTCGGCCGGTAGCACGCCGTCACGTACGAGCCCCGACAGCACGGCGACGACGACGTGTCCGGTGTCGGTTTCGAAGAACCTCCGGAGCGCGGAGCGGGTGTCGGAGCGTCCGAATCCGTCGGTTCCGAGCGGGATGTATGGCCGTGGAACCCACGGCTGCACCTGTTCTGCGACGATCCGCATGAAGTCGGTGACCGCAACCACGGGTCCGCTGCCGCTTTCCAGCGCCCTCGTCACGAACGGTGTCCGCGGGCTCTCGGCCGGGTGCAACCGGTTCCAACGGTCCGCTTCGAGCGCGTCCTCCCTCAGGAGTTTGTATGAGGTGGCAGACCACAGATCCGCTGCGACGTCGAAGTGCTCGGCGAGATCCTGCTGTGCTTGCCGAGCAGCGAGGTTTGCAGAGCCAGAGAAGAGGATGGTGGCGCGGTGCGTCGGGCCATCCGGCGCATCCGACCACTTGTACAGACCGTCGAGGATCCCCCGTTCGACGCCCTCCGGCATTGCAGGCTGTACGTAGTTCTCGTTGTAGGCGGTGATGTAATAGAAGATGTCCTCGTTGTTCTGGTACATCCGTTCGATGCCGTCGCGAATGATCACTCCGGTCTCGAATGCGAACGCCGGGTCGTAGGAGAGCGCGGTTGGAACGACCGAGGACAGGACCAGCGAATGCCCGTCCTGGTGTTGGAGGCCTTCGCCCATCAGCGTGGTCCGGCCGGCAGTCGCGCCGATCAGGAAGCCGCGCGCCCGCGCATCGGCAGCCGCCCAGATGAAGTCTCCGGTGCGCTGAAAGCCGAACATCGAATAGAAGATGAAGAAGGGCACCATGGGCACGCCACGGGTGGCGTAGCTGGTAGCGGCCGCCGTCCACGATGCCATCGAGCCGGCCTCGGTGATGCCCTCTTCGAGAATCTGGCCGTCCTGGCTCTCCATGTACGCGAGCAGCATCGACGCATCGACCGGCTCGTAGAGCTGCCCCTTGGAGGCATAGATCTTCAACTCTCGGAACAGCGAATCCATCCCGAAGGTGCGGGCCTCGTCGGGGACGATCGGCACGACCCGAGGGCCGAAACCCTCGGAGCGGGCGAGATTCCGAAGCAGTCGCGTGAACGCGGTCGTCGTCGAAGCCTCCACCTTCCCCGAGCCCTGGAGCACCTGGTCGTAGACCTCCGGAGGGGGAAGCTCGAGCTTGGTGCGGACCCGCGTGACCCGCTTGGGGACATCGCCTCCGAGGCGTCGTCTCGTCTCTCGGAGATACCTGCCCTCCGGTGAGTCCGCCGGCGGCCGGTAGTACGGCGGGTCTTGGTCGCCTGCCAACGCCTCCTCGGGGATCTCGTCCTGCAGTTGGAGACGGGAGCGAAGGGCCATCAGCTGCTGATTGGTGAGCTCCTTGATCTGGTGTGTGGCGTTTCGCCCTTCCACGTCCGGTCCGAGCGCCCAGCCCTTGATCGTCTTGGAGAGGATCACCGTGGGGGCCCCTTTGAGGGTCTGTGCCTTCGCATACGCGGCGTAGAGCTTCCGGGCGTCGTGGCCACCTCGTCTCAGTGACCAGATCTCGTCGTCGGACATGTGCTCCACGAGTTTCAGCGCTTCGGGATCCTTTCCGAAGAAGTGCTCGCGCACGAAGGCACCGTTTTCG
Source organism: uncultured bacterium (assembly GCA_965364515.1). Classification (GTDB taxonomy): domain Bacteria; phylum Actinomycetota; class Acidimicrobiia; order Spongiisociales; family ZC4RG35; genus JAHEDH01. Next base: position 4,455 of record CBDTXZ010000101.1, on the reverse strand, counting down.
GCCTTGTACCGCTGGTATTCGCCGTCGACGGTGGTGTTCATGACGTTGATCAGGGCTCCCGAATGGTCCTGTTCCAGGATCGGGTCCCAGTTGCCACCCCAGATGACCTTGATGACGTTCCATCCGGCGCCCCGGAAGATCGCCTCGAGCTCCTGAATCACCTTGCCGTTGCCGCGAACCGGGCCGTCGAGACGTTGCAGGTTGCAGTTGACGATCCAGGTGAGGTTGTCGAGGCCTTCGCGTGCGGCGAGAGATATGGAACCCAGCGTCTCCGGCTCGTCGCACTCGCCATCGCCGAGGAAACACCACACCCGCGAGTCGGATGTGTCGTCGATACCGCGGTTGTGCAGGTACTTGTTGAACCTCGCTTGGTACAGCGAATTCATCGGTCCGATGCCCATCGAGACCGTCGGGTACTCCCAGAATTCCGGCATGAGTCGCGGGTGCGGGTACGAGCTCAGACCGTGACCGTCGATCTCGTGGCGGAAGTTGTCGAGGTGGCTCTCGTCGAGCCTGCCCTCGAGAAATGCTCGTGCGTAGATGCCGGGCGACGCATGACCTTGGATGTACACGGCGTCGCCGGGGCCGTCGGTCTTGCCCTTGAAGAAGTGATTGAAACCGACTTCGTACATGAGTGCCGAGGAGGCGAATGACGACAGGTGGCCGCCGATCCCCTTGGAGCGGCTGTTCGCCTTGATGACCATCACGGCGGCGTTCCAGCGGATGAACCGCCGGATGCGCTTCTCGATCACCTCGTCTCCCGGATACTCGGGCTCTTCCTCCGGGGGGATCGTGTTGATGTAGGGCGTGCTGACCGAGCCTGGAACTCCGAGTGCCATCTGATGGGCGCGTTCGAGGAGCTTGGCCATGAGGAACTTGGCCCGGGTGGTGCCGCGCTCGGAGACGACGGTGTCGAGCGAATCCAACCATTCGCCGGTCTCGGTGGGATCTACGTCGTGCAACTGGTGCACGAATCCGTCGATGTAGGTGAGGTCCGGGTTGTTCGACATGGGTCGGAGCCTACATCCGGGTCGGCGCATGCGGGCCTCCGGGACCAGGGCCCCGTGCCGGTGCCTTGATCGGCGCGGGGTACGGCCGACGAGAGGGGAGAGAGCCCGGTGCGGCCTGAGGACCCCCTTCTCTCAGGTCGCCCGGGCACTCCGTTCCGACGCGGGCGTCCAGCCCTCGATCTGATCGAGCGTCCACATCGGATCTTCGAGCTGAGGCGCATGTCCGAGATCCGAACGATCACGGAATGTCCAGTCGGGTCGGAGCTCGCGGAGCGCATCGATCGCTGCCGGGGGGACGAGGGCGTCCTTGGAGCCAGTCAGCACCAGGGTGTCGGTCTCGATCGCTGCGATCATCCGCTTGAAGCTCGAACGGCGGAGATAGATCTTCCTGATCGATTCTGCCGACTCCGAGAGGGCTGTGATGCTCCACGGCATGGACGCTCGCCTCCGTGCCATCTCCACCGAAGCCGACCTCGTCGACTTCGATACGGAGCCCGGATCCGCACACACGAGCGAGAAGAGCGCGTCCACCCGTTCCTCGGGGCTCGAGAGCTTCTGATAGACCGACATGACGAGTGGGCCGATTCCCGGGATGGACTGGGCGGCCAGGCGAGCCGTCACCGCCGGTCTCGGCGGCCGTGTCGTGGGCGGGGCAGGAGAGGCCGGTGTGATGAGAACCATGTCGGTGACCAGGTCGGGACGAATCGAAGCGGTCATCTCGGAGATCAGGCCTCCCATCGAATTGCCGACCAGGCGGACAGGGCCCGTCACGTGCTGGACGAACTCGATCAGGACGTCGCGGAGGGATTCGAGATCGTGCCGGGCGATCGGTGGCGAGAGCCCGTATCCGGGAAGGTCCACGGCGATCACCCGATGACGTCGCGAGAGGGCGTCGTAGACGTCGAGCCAGCTCGTGTGGCTTGCGCCCAGACCGTGGACGAGCACGATGGGGAGCCCGTCGCCGCCCGAGTCGATGGCGTACATCTCCGTGGATGGGAGAGAGACGAAGGACCCTGAGTGCACCGGTTCACGATACCGACAGACCCGTTTCTCGCATGCACTCGCACAGCCAATACCCTGACGGCATGCGCATCCTGCTCGTCTCGACCTATGAGCTCGGTCATCAGCCGCTCCATGTCGCCTCCCCGGCGGCGCGCCTCGCTGCGGCCGGGCATGAGATCGTGTCGGTCGATCTCGCGGTCGTGTCCTTCGATCCAGACGTCCTTGATTCCGTGCAGGCGGTCGCGATCTCCGTACCCATGCACACGGCGATGCGACTCGCTCAGAGAACGGTCGAGCGGGTTCGTTCCAGGGCTCCGGAGATCCCGATCGCCGTCTACGGGCTGTATGCGGAGATGGGCGCGATCGACGGCGTCGATCGGGTGATCGTCGGGGAGTACGAGGCCGATCTCGTTGCGTGGGTGACGGCGCTCGAGACATCGGGTGGAGACGTTCGAGGAGCCACGAGCGACGTCGGCGTCCATCAGTTCCTGGTGCCAGAACGAGCTGGCCTGCCGCCGTTGGATTCATACGCCCACCTCACCGTCGGTGGTGGCCACCGCAGCGTCGGGTACGTCGAGGCGAGTCACGGCTGTCGACACCGGTGCCGACACTGTCCGCTCCCCGTCGTGTACGACGGCCGTTTCCGGATCGTCCAAGCCGACACCGTGCTTGCCGACGTGGACAACCTGGTCGCTGCCGGCGCCGGTCACGTCACGTTCGGTGATCCGGACTTCTTCAACGGCGTGCCCCACGCGATGAGAATCCTGCGACAGGCCAATGACCGGTACCCGGAGGTCAGCTTCGACGTGACCATCAAGGTCGAGCACCTGCTCGGCCATCGACACCTCCTGCCCGAGCTCGCGGCTCGCAACGTCCTCTTTGTCACATCGGCCTTCGAATCGACCAACGACGACGTGCTTGCGCTCCTGGACAAGGGACACACGAGGGCGGACATGGAGACGGTGCTGGAGTTGAGCCGGGACGTCGGACTCGACATCCATCCGTCCTGGCTTCCGTTCACCCCATGGACGAAGTCCGGTGATCTGGCCGAGATCTTCTCGTTCATCGATGCCTTCGACCTCTTCGAGGTCACCGAGCCAGTACAGCTCGCCATCAGGCTGCTGATCCCCAGAGGTTCGCTGGTCCTCGAGATCGACGGCATCCAGGACGTGATCGGCGAGTACGACGAAAGGTCACTGTCCTACGTCTGGAAGTCGGAAGAGCCCGCGGTCGATGATCTTCAACGCCGGCTCGCTGCCCGCGCGGAGCTCGCAGCCGCCGAGGCGGAGCCGCTCACCGTGACCCTGACCGACATGTGGTCCATGGCTCTGGAGACGGCAGGCAGGAGCGGTGTCACTCCCCAGATCCCTTCGGGTGCGATCACCGGCCGGCCCCGGCTCACCGAGCCGTGGTTCTGTTGAGCGGAACCAACCGAGCGCCAGTTCGGCGCTCTCTAGACGATCAGCTTCGTTGCCTCGACCCATCGTCGGGTTTGTCGAGCGCCGCCGTGAGCCGTGGAGTACGTTGCAGCCGCTCGATCGACGAAGGCGATGCGGGAGGAGCACGATGACGAATGTTCTGGAGGTCGAAGGGCTGAAGCGTTCCTTCGACGATCTGGTCGCAGTGGATGGAGTCTCGTTCTTCATCGAAGCCGGTGAGACGTATGGGCTGTTGGGCCCGAACGGAGCCGGCAAGACCACGACGATCTCGATGGTGTCGGGTCTCCTGGAGTCGGACGGTGGGGCCGTGCGAGTGGCAGGTCGCCCGATGACCACCACGTCCGCCGACACGAAGCAAGCGATCGGGCTCGTGCCTCAGGATCTGGCCATCTATCCCGACCTGACGGCATCCGAGAATCTCAAGTTCTTCGGATCGCTCTACGGGATGAGAGGTGTGGAACTGGCCAAGCGAACCGCTGCCGTTCTCGAGATGGTGGGCCTCAGCGATCGCGCCGATGACCGTTCGGAGGAGTATTCCGGCGGGATGAAGCGCAGGCTGAACATCGCGGTCGGGCTTCTGCACGAGCCGCAACTCCTGATCCTCGACGAGCCCACCGTCGGGGTCGACCCGCAGTCGCGCAATGCCATCCTCGAGAGCGTCGAGGGCCTCTCCACCCAGGGTCTGTCTGTGCTGTACACGACCCACTACATGGAGGAGGCCGAGCGTCTCTGCGATCGAGTGGGGATCATCGACAACGGTCGGTTGGTGGCCGAGGGGACGCGGCGGTCTCTGGTCGAGAGCATCGGGCAGGACGACACGATTCATGTCACCGCGGCGGGCAACCTCCACCACGTTTCCGAGCTGCTTCGGTCGATCGAGGGAGTCGTCACGGCCGCCGAGGCCCACGGTGTCTGTTCGGTGGTCGTCGATCGGGCTGCCGTCAGGCTGCCTTCCATCCTCGCTGCGTTCGCCGAGGCAGGCGCTTCGGTGACTGCCGTCGAGG
>CBDTXZ010000100.1:0-11030 GCA_965364515.1 uncultured bacterium | reverse complement strand
TCAGGGGCTGGCACCAGGCCGGCGCGGCTTTGTTCGCCGAAGCCGCGGCCGGATTCCCCCTGTCCTCGGACGGCGGCGCCCGAGTGGCACGGGGGTTGGCTGCTGCCTCGCAGGGATGGTTCCTCGCCCATCTCGGCCGTCCCGAAGATGGAGCCCGGCTCGCGGAAGAAGCCGTTGCAGAACTGGCAGTTCTCCCCGACCGGCATGCCCATCTCAGGGCGATTCAGAACCAGATTGCCGCCCTGACATATCTGAACAGGTGGGATGAGGTCGGGAGTCTGTCGCTCGAAGCCGGACGGATCGCCGCTGAAGCGGGCCTCGAAGGACTCGAGGCCGAACTGTTGGCCTGGAAGGGCTTCGCCGATCTGTACCTCGGGGACCTGCCCGGCGCCAGAGCGACCTTTGACCAACTGGACCCGGTTTTGGCGAGGACCGGCGACGAGCGCTCGCTCTCCTGGGTTCTGATCGGACTGGCGATCCTCGCGGCTGCCGAGGGGCGTCAGGACGAAGCCATCCTCCTGGCAGAACGACAGATCGCGATTGCGCGACGTCTTGGATACCGCCGCGCCGGGCTCGCCGGGCTGCAGTATCTCGGAGAGGCGAAACTCGCCGCCGGTGAGACACAGGCCGCCGAACACTGTTTCGTCGAGGCGCTGGAGATCGCCGAACGCATGGGACAGACGGTCGAGATGGCGGGCATGTTGACCCGGATCGCCGGCGTCCGGGTTGGATCCGGTCGCACAGAAGAGGCCGTTTCGATCCTTGCCAGCGTTCTGGCGAACCCGGTCAGCGATAGGAGCCTGATCGCCGACGGGACCTCACTCGGCGCCCAGGCGCGCGACATCCTCACCGACCTGGAAAAGCAGCTCGAACCGCAGTCCTACGCAGCCGCCCACGCCATGGGCGCGCAACTCACCATCGACTCATTGACTCGCGAACTCCTCGATCGCTGATCCGAAGACCACCGTCACGGGGTGGGCCTGAGCCAACCGTCACCCGCTCAGTCGGGTTCATGGATGCTTCGCATCGACCACACCAGGGAGCGCATCGACCGAGGTTGTTGGAGGACCGTCACAACGGCGGCCGCGACGTCCTCGGCTCGCATCATCTCGTCGAGCCCGGCCATGTCGGGCGTGCGGCCGGCTCCCATCGCGAACTCGGTGGCTACGCCGCCGGGACAGAGCGTCGTCACCCGGATGCCGTGCTCTCGGAGTTCACGGTCGAGTGCGCCCGCCAGACCCACCTGGGCGAACTTCGTGGCTGCGTAGACGGCTTCGTCTCCACCGCCCCGGAGTCCGGCGACCGAGGCGACGATCACGATGTCTCCCGCTCCGGCCTCCTTGAACCCCGGCACCGCTGCCCTGATCGGCCAGACGGTTCCCGCCACGTTGGTGTCCATCATGTCGATGAGCTGTTGGTCGGTCAGGTCCATGATCCCGCCGTAGGCTCCGATGCCGGCGTTGGCGACGAGCACGTCGAGACGCCCGAACCGACTGTTCGCCTCCCCGACGAGCTTGGCCGCGTCCTCCGGCTTCCGCACGTCCATCTCGACGACAGCCACCTCGGTCGGCAATTCATCGGCCAGCTCGGCGAGCCGATCCACGCTGCGGGCACCCACGACGAGCTTGACGCCCTCCTCGGCCAGGGCTCGGGCGGTTGCAGCCCCGATCCCCGAGCTGGCTCCGGTGATGGCAGCGACGGTTCCATTGAGATCTCTCATCGATTCCTCTCCTCCGTTGGTCGTCCTCGGTTGGCCACGAGCGAGTGGTGGCGACAGAGCCGGACGTCACACCGCAGCACGTGTCCGACTGTACCGAGGAGCGATCAGGCCCGTCTTCGATCGAGATGCCGTTCGGGTGGGGACGCCGAACCTATGCACTCTGGGTGTCGGCGCCGAGCCTCTCGAACGTCGGCCGCAGCGCCGGGTAGAGCTCGCGATACCGGGCGTGGGACTCCCGGTACTCCCCCGCATGGCCCGAGGGCTCGGCCGCCGACCGGCGGACGACCAGGGTCTCGCAGGCGGCGTCGACCGACGGGAACCATCCGGCACCGACCCCCGCCAACACCGCTGCGCCGTAGGCGGCGCCCTCCTCGGTGGCCACCTTGGCGATCCGGGTCTCGAGCACGTCCGCCAGGATCTGGAGCCACGCCTCACTGCGCGTCCCACCTCCCGAGACGCGGATCTCTGTCGGAGGCTCCAGCCCGGCCCCGATCATCAGGTCCAGGCTGTCTGCGAGCCCGAACGCCACACCTTCGAGCACCGCCCGGGTCATGTGACGAAGATCGTGTCTCAGTGTGAGACCCACGAACGCTCCCCGAGCAAGCGGATCGGGATGCGGTGTCCGTTCCCCGCTGAGATACGGGAGGAAGAGCAGGCCCTCGCTGTCGACCTTCGATGCTTCATCGATCAACGCCTCGAACGAGGCACCGGGAGCGACCGCGTCGCGCAGCCACCGGAGACTCCCCGCGGCCGAGAGCATCACCCCCATCATGTGCCATCGCCCGGGCACGGCGTGACAGAACGCATGGACCCTGCCCTGCGCCTCGACAGACGGCCCGTCCGTGGTAGCGAACACCACTCCCGACGTGCCCAACGAGAGGGCGACCACCCCCGGAGACACCGCCCCCACACCGACTGCGTTGGCGGCCTGGTCCCCTCCTCCTGCGACCACCGGCGTGCCCTCCGCGAGGCCGGTGGCCTCTGCCGCATCGGTGTTCACCACCCCGGTGATCGCCGGGCCCTCGAAGACGGGTGGAAGGAGACCCATGTCGATGTTCAACGCATCGGCGATCTCCTCCGACCACGTCCGCTCGGACAGATCGAACAGGATGGTCCCCGAGCCGCCGGCCGCGTCGACGGCGTAGTCACCCGTCAGCCGGTGTCGCACGAAGTCCTTCGGGAGCAGCACATGCTCGACACGGCTCCACCGTTCTGGCTCATGGCGGGCGACCCACAGCAGCTTGGGAGCGGTGAACCCCGTGAGCGCATCGTTCCCGGTGATCTGGATGAGACGTTCCGGACCGACGGCCCGCCGAATCGCCTCGCACTCCGCGCCGGTCCTCTGATCGTTCCAGAGGATCGCCGGTCGCACCACCTTCCCGTGACGATCGAGCAGGACCGCACCGTGCATCTGGCCGGTCAGTCCGATGGCGGAGACGTCGCCGCCTGACACTCCGGTCTCGGCGAGAACGCTCCGCACCGCTGCGGCCGTCGCATCCCACCACAGATCGGGGTCCTGCTCCGCCCACAGCGGCCGCGGTGTCTCGAACCCGTACGTGGATGTGCCGACGCCGACGACACGACCGTCCGCGTCCATCAGCAACGCCTTGGTCGCCGTGGTAGACGTGTCGATCCCGATCACGTGACTCACGGCCGAGCCCTACGCTCTCGCCCCGCCGGGGGTTGCACACGTCGGGACGGCGAACTCCTCGGGCGATATGACGGCGGACACATCGGCGATGGCTCCTTCGCCTGGACGGCCATCGCCGGAGACGCCACGTCGGTCACGCGTGGCCGTCTCGTGACCGGATGACCCGATTCACCCGGTTCTCGAGCAGCTCCTGGCGGCCCGAACGCGGATCGGGGTCGATCTCTCCGGACATGACACCTGCTTCCAGAGATTCGAGACTGGCGGTCCCATCGAGGATGTCGCTTCCGAGCCCGCCGGACCAGCCGGCATACCGCTCGGCGAGCGGCTCGCTGAGGGTCCCGCTCTCGATCATCTCCTCGGCCACCAGCAGCGCCCGGGCCAGTGCATCGATGCCGCCGATGTGGCCGTGGAAGAGGTCGGTGCGGTCGATCGACTGCCGTCGCAGCTTGGTGTCGAAGTTGAACCCGCCCGTCGTGAAGCCGCCCGCCCGGAAGATCTCGTACAGCACGAGAGAGAGCTCATCTACGGAGGTGGGGAACTGGTCGGTGTCCCAGCCGTTCTGCGGGTCGCCCCGGTTGGCGTCGATCGATCCGAAGATGCCGTTGGCGACGGCGTACGCCACCTCGTGATGGAAGCTGTGGCCCGCCAGCGTGGCGTGGTTGCCTTCGATGTTGACCCGATACTCATCGCCCAGGTCGTGTCGCTCGAGGAACCCGTGGACCGATTGACTGTCGTAGTCGTACTGGTGCTTGGTCGGCTCGGCCGGCTTCGGCTCGATCAGCAGAGTCCCCTCGAACCCGATCCTGTGCTTGTGCTCGGCGACCAGGGTGAGGAAGCGGGCGTACTGCTCCTCTTCGCGCTTCAGGTCGGTGTTCAGCAGGGTCTCGTACCCCTCGCGCCCTCCCCAGAGCACGTAGTTCGCTCCCCCGAGGCGATGAGTCGCCTCGAGCGCGTGCTTGACCTGGGCTGCGGCATAGGCGAAGACCTCCGGGTCGGGATTTGTGGCGGCACCTGCCGCATAGCGAGGATGACCGAACAGGTTGGCGGTCCCCCACAGCAGCCGGACGCCACTCTCCGACATCTTCTCCTCCGCATAGGCCACCATCTCGTCGAGACGCCGCGCCGACTCGGCGAAGCCGGATCCCTGTGGCGCAATGTCGACATCGTGGAAACAGAAGTACGGGACCCCGAGCTTCGTGAAGAACTCGAAGGCGGCGTCCATCTTCGTTCGCGCCGCCGCCATGGCGTCGCCCGTCGCTTCGAGCCACGGGCGGTCGAAGGTCCCGGCCCCGAACACATCGCTCCCCGGCCAGTTGAACGAATGCCAGTAGCAAACGGCGATCCGCAACTGATCCTCCATGCGCGCTCCGAGGACCACCCGATCAGGGTCGTAGACCTCGAACGCCAGATCGTTGTCGGATTTCGGGCCCTCGAACCTGATCCTGTCGGTGACCTCGGTGAAGAATTCGCTTGCCATCATCGCCCTCCGAAGCAGTCCCGGCGGACGGGTCCGATTTCGACCGTGTCTCTCCCGGGCCGGTGTTCCGTCCTCCGCCAACTCGTCAGAACACTATTGAGCCGACCGGCCCGATGTCGGCCGAGTGCAGCGCTCGTCGGAGTCGGCAGACATCCGCCCAGCCAGCGGTCGCTGATCTCGAGGTTCTGCCAGGGACCGCCGCGTTCCCCGATGATCGAGACGGTGCGGTCACCGACATCGGCAATCGCACCCCGGAGACGATCACTTGCCGCAACCGAAGTCGATACTTCATGCGGCGGTGCACGTCGTGCGAGCGAGTAGCGCCGCTCAACGCCGAGCGCCCACATTTCAGCGGCGCTGCCTCCGCACGAACCAGGTGACGTAGCCAACGACTCCGAGCGCAAGGATTGGTCCGGTCACCACGGCTACGACCGTGTTCGCAAGAGACGGCCCGAAGTGCCTGACTGCCAGAGGGTCATCACGTAGGTACGTGACGGGTATTGGGTCGCCCGGCGTGGCGTCGAGGTCCACCACGACGACTTCGGTGATCGATTGACCATCCGTGGTCTGGAATTGCACTTCTGCGTTGCCATAACAGGATGCGTCATCGCAGACGGTACGGACCATTCGGACCATCGTTCCGCTCACGGTCTCGCTGCCCGAGACGTATCGGATTTCCTCGGGGAGGATGACCAACGTACTGAACACCGAGAGTGCCAGCAGGACCAAAACGAAGAAGGCACCTCCGACCATCTGGGAATGATCTCGGGTCCACTCTGACCACGCCGACCGACGCACGGACGTCGATCGCAGCCGTTTCCACTCAGTGCTCCCGGACCTCGACTTGACCGAGCCACCCACTCTCTGGCGCCTACCCCAACGAAGAAGAGCAATCCCGAACAGCGAACTGGCCCCCACCAGAACGACGAACAGCAGGACGTTTCCAACGACGTTCTTCATCACTGCTGAGTCGGATGACAGAACATCTATGACGAACGCCAGGAACAGAAAACCAGCGAGCAGGAGCAGGCAACCCCCGAGAATCTTGGCGACCAGTCCCCAGACGCGATGCCGCACCGGGGCCGCTGGATCGTGCTCGCTGACCGTCATCCGGGGTCCACTTCCAGGCTCGAAACGGATCCTACGCCGAGGGCACCGTCGACGACGCTCAGGGAGCCTGCATGGGTCAGCGCCGGAAGGGCTGGTCAGTGTCCTGGTCAGTGTCGAAGCGTCTGGATTCCGGTGATCGAGGTCGCTTCTCCCGATATCGAGACGCATGTCCATCCGGCGGCCGCCTAGTAACAGAAGACGGTGTTCTCTGGTCTCCTATCTCGCTCGGTTCCAATGCCGGTCGCCCCCGTCCGTGGTGGCCGGGGGCGACAGATGATGGCGGGTGGCAGGCGTTCAGATGTCGGTACGGGATGCCCTGGCGAAGGCCCCATCGATGACTGCGAGGATGCCACCGATGGACATGGCGGCCGCGACTGCCGGGACTGCGTTCGCGACCCTCTCATCGCCGCTGGCGACGCCGATCACTGCAGCGACGACGCCTGCGGCGATCATGACTGCGCCCATGACCACGGAGCGTGTCGAGCCGATGCCATGTGCACGGACGACCGACACCAGTCCTGCGGCGATGACCGCTGCGCCGAATGCGGGGATGAGAGCGCTCGCCTGCGCGTCCCTGACGGCAGTTCCCACTGCTGTCATCACGGCTCCGGCCGCGATGAGGGCGAACCCGACCATGTTCAGGGTGGTGGTGTTGTGGTGTGACATTCCATCTCCTTCGACCTTGTGATACCTACAGTATCTCAATACCGTCAGTATGTCAATACCCGTGGTATCTTCTTCTCATGGCCCAACAAAGACTCACCAGGGAGGAGGCTCGGAACCAGACTCGACGGGAGATTCTCGATGCCGCCCGCACGCTGTTCACCCAACGCGGATACCGGGGCGCATCACTCGACGACATCGCCGGGACCGCCGGCTATTCCAAAGGCGCGGTGTACTCGAACTGGCCCAGCAAGGAAGCCCTGTTCCTCGACCTGCTCGACGAAGCGAGCACCGACGGGACGACCGGAATGTCGACCACAGCGGGCCCCTGGCAGCTCGCCACCCTCGAGTTCTTCGTCGAGGCGGTCCGCAGTCCTGAGGCGCGAACGGCGCTCGCCGAACGCTACGAGCGGGCCCGCCAGGAGGTCGGCGAGGCAATCGGTGGGGAACGACCTCATCCCCCTTGGGCCACATGGGACGAAGTGGCCGCCGTCGCAATGGCCCTCGGAACCGGCCTCATCATCCAGACGGCGCTCGACGAGAACGCCGTCGACCCCACCCTCGCCAACCGCGTGATGCAGGCGCTTCTCGGCGAACGAGCCCCCAGAGACTGACCTTCTCGACAAAGCAGGCCGACCTTCGACGTCGCCGAACATCACCTCGCCGTTGAATCCGACGTTCGGTGGCCCCAGGCGCGACCGCTCGAGTCCCTGCCGGACGCGTCGGCGGGCACCGTCCTGCCGGCCTGTCGAGGGTGTGGTTCCAGCGAACGATCGATGACATCAATTGTCGTGACCTGTGTCACCATGGTCGCCATGGAAGACCGCTACGAGATACTCGACGTCGTCGCTCGCGGAGCAATGGCCACCGTCTGGCGGGCTCGAGATGTACGGCTCGATCGCATCGTGGCGATCAAGCGGCCTCACTCGGCGCCGGACGACGAGTCGGCCGACTCCGCTTTCGCAGCTGCGGCTCGGTCCGCCGCCGCCGTGACACATCCCAACCTCGTCACGATCTTCGACACCGGCGCCGACGAAACGGGCACGTACCTCGTCATGCAGTTCGTCGATGGCCCGACCCTCGCCGAGATGGGAGGAGCCGTCGATGGCGCGGCGGCGCTCGGCTCGGAGATCGCTTCGGGCCTCGCCGCACTCCATTCGGCCGGGATCGTCCACCGGGACGTCAGACCCTCGAACATCCTGCTGGGCCCGACCGGGCCCAAGCTGACCAATTTCGGGACCGCCCGCACGCTCACCGCCGCCACCCGTTCGAGCGCGGCAATGCCCCAATTCGAAGCGCCAGAGGTGCTGGCAGGAAGCGAGCCGAGCGAGGCCTCGGACGTCTATTCGCTGGGCGCCGTGCTGTCATGGCTGGCAAGCCAGAGCCCGCCCGACCAACAGCTGGCATCGACCATCGACCGGGCGATGTCGGAAGAGCCGGAGGAGCGACCGACCGCCGCCACGGTGGCCGAGCGTCTCGCCAAGATCGGCCGCGCTCCGGCTGCGGCGGCGGGGGTCGCCCCCGCGGTTGACGTCCCTCCGGGCAATGACGCCACCCGACATTTCGATTCCGTCCCGGTTCCGGTGGACCCGACCGATGCTGAGCCGACATCTCCTCGACGTTGGCGTAGGGTCGCCGCGCTGGTCACCGTGATGCTGGTGGTTCTCACCGTGGCAGTCATGGCGCTGACCGGAGACGACGAGCCCGTCCCAGCCGCCACCGACACGACGGCCGTCGACACCACAACGACGACCACCGCACTCCCTTCGGCGGACATCGCTGCGCCGAACACGACCGTTGAGGAGGAATCGGGAGGGGTGTTCAACACCGTTCGGATCTTCGTGACGTTCATCCGGGAGACACCCCGCAACGTGCTCACGAACAGCGGGGCCGAGGAGATCATCTCCGACGTCGCCGACGGGGTCTCCGAAGCGATCCGTGGAAACGACGACGAGGCAGAGTCGAGCTTCGTCGAAGCAGTCGAGACCGTCCAGGAGGAGATCACGTCCGAGACGGTGATCGATCGAGCCATCGAGCTGATCACCCGTCTCGCCCGCCAGCTCGGCATCGACGTCGAGGGCGCTGCCGAGCCATCGGGGTGAACTCGAGTAGCTCCCGGAACGAGGCGGCCATGGCCGCCCCCGGGCGGAGCAGGTGTTGATCGAATCGTGAGCGCCGGTACGGCGCATTCGGCGCGGCTTCGATGTCCCGAGCCGAATCGAACGACTCATCTGCCTGGGCACACGGGCACGGGGCTGGCGCGGCTTCCCGCCCGCAGAGCATCCACCGGCGTTCACGCTGATCACCTCGCAGGTGAACGGCGACGGACGCAACGACCACCCCTTCAGGAATCAGGTCGATCTGCCGACAGGAACAGGGATGCGTTTCAAAGGTCAACTACTCCTGCCGGGCGAGTCTGGTCCCGGGTTGAAGGTCAATCTCGACGTCGCCGAACACCACCTCGCCGTCGAGTCTGACGGCGGCGGCCTCGGGGCATGGCCGCTCGAGGTCGTCGATGTCGAACGACTCCACGGCGAGGTCTTCGGCTTGACCGTCGCAGGCGAGGCGCTTCGCTTCGTCGCGGACGACACGATCGCCTTCGCGTATTCGGCCGTTCCCGCCATCGAGAAGGTCTCCCGCCGCACCCGCAGCCGAGCTGGTGTGCGATCCATGATCGGACGGCTCTGGAAGGGGCCCGATGCGCCCCGCGAGCCCGCCACCGAGACGCTGCCCGCCGAGCGGCCGGCCGTAGTAGAACCTTCCCACACCGAAGAGACCATCGAGTCCGAAACCGTCGACAGCTGGGCTCCGTCGCAAGACGAGGTCATCATCGATGAACCGGTCGTCGAGGAACTCGTCGAAAGCGAGCCGATGCCGGAGCGTCTGAAGCCGACTCCGAAACCGGTCGTCGCCGAGCCGCCGTCGGTCAACGAGGCCGCGTCCAACCCAACACAGTGCCCCGCAGTCCGAAGCGACGGCCGCCGGTGCGAGTCCCAGATCCTGACCGAGTCCGGCTACTGCTATCCCCACGACCCCACCCGATCCTTCGAGGACGGGTACCAGGCGGCTCAGGAAGCCAGGGCACAGCTCAAGAAGGACGCCACGGCTCGCTTGAACCGGATCTACGGGCGGCTCGACAAGGCGATGCGCCAGGTCGAGCGAGGAGAGCTCGACCCCGAAACCGCGATGGCGATGGCACAGCTCGCCAGGACGATGTGCGCGATCCTCGACATGGACGAATCGACCCCGGACGCCGGCCAGGAGCCAAGCGGGCTCTAGACCGAGAGCCCCGTCTCGGCCGTCGCATCGGACAAGACCCTCCAGGCCGACATCCGACTCGATCCGAGTGCCAGCTGATCGACAGGCCGATATTGATGCCAGGTCAGACGATGGTGCCGAAGGTGAAGGTGGTTCCGACGTTGCTCGATGCAAAAGCGTCGGGCAGCGCGGCAGCGAGCTGGTGGGCAGCCCTCCATCCGGTGCAGTGACCCGGCACCACATGGTCCGGTTCGAGAGCAGTGAGTCGCTCGAGCGTGGCAGGGATGATGGGCTCGAAGAGCCCACCTGTCAGGTGGAGGCCACCGACGAACCCGTGAACGCGTTGGATCCCGGTGACCTTTCGCACGTGGTGGAGAATGTTGATGATGCCTGAGTGACTACAGCTCGACAGCACCACGAGTCCCTCGTCGCGGACATTGACGGCGATCGCCTGATCGTCCCAGATCCAGGCGTCCGGTTCCCAGCCGTGATCGACCCTGGTGTGTTGAAGGGGGAACCCCTTCTCGAACTCGGTGACACGGTCGATCTGACCGGTCACGAGGACGGCCCCGCCGAGCAACATGGACGGGCCCTGCTCCTCAACGACTTGCCATCCCTCCCGGTCGAGGTCGTTGTGGCTCGGCGGCGGCAGGTGGATCTCCTCGCCAGTCGGAAACACCACCTTGCGATCTCGCCATGCGTGAGGATGGACCACCAGTGGCATCGAAGCCCGGACCCGGCCGAACAGTCCCTCGAGACCGCCGTGGTGATCGGCATGCCCGTGCGAGAGCACGACCGCCCGATAGTCCCTGGGATCGATACCGAGAACGTCCAGATTGTGGATGGTGCCGTCTCGGCTCAAGCCGGCGTCGTAGAGGATCCGGTCGACGTTTCCATCCCGGTGGACCGTCACCGAGAGGGCATAGCCGTGCTCGGCCCGAAGCTGGGATCGGTCGCTCCAGTCCCAATGCCACGGGGGGCGGATAGCGGTCTCTGTCGGGGCGGCGAGGATGTCGATGGAGTTGTCCATGACAACCGTCACCTCGACGCGATCGACCGGGGCCAATTCGACTCGCTCGCTCACCGTGCCTCCTCGACAGCCGACTCTACAGACGGAGGCGGCGAAGCGATCGAGCGGAGCCCGGCCGAAG
>CBDTXZ010000099.1:0-11152 GCA_965364515.1 uncultured bacterium | reverse complement strand
GTTGTCCGCGGCCATCCGTCACACGCGATCTCCTAGGCTCCCGGCATGGCATCGACGAAGAAGATTGGACTGTCCCTCGGAGCCGACCTGTGCTGGCCGATCTTCTACGAGGACATCCTCCGACAGCTCGACCCCGTGGTCACCGTCGCAGGTGAGAAGATCAAGTTCGACGTCCAACGTGTCACCATCGAGCCGTTCGACTTGGCTCAGCCGGTCAACTACCACGTGCTGTTGGACCGGTTGACCCCCTGGTATCACACCAGTCGAGAGTGGATCAAGAAGGCGATCGTCCACGACGATCTCTATTCGTTGAACAACCCGTTCTCTCTCCAATCGATGGAGAAGCACACGTCATATGCGGCGATGATGCGCCTCGGGATGCCGATCCCGAAGACGATCCTCCTCCCTCCGAAGGAGTACCACGACGACCTCCCCGACCTGCAGATGACGCTCGAGTCGTACGCCAAGATGTTCGATCTCGCCGAGATCGGCGAACAGGTCGGCTACCCGGCGTTCCTGAAGCCCTACGAGGGCGGAGGCTGGAAGGGCGTGGTGAAGGTGAACGACGCCGACGAGCTTCAGAGAGCGTACGACGAGTCGGGCAAGCAGATCATGCACCTCCAGGCGGCGGTGCACCCATATGACCTCTTCGTCAGGGCGATCGGCATCGGTCCGCAGGTCAACATCATCCGCTTCGACCCCGATGCTCCGCTGCACGACCGCTACAAGGTCGACTTCGACTTCATGAATGGCGAGGAGTGGCAACACGTCCACGACATCGCGTTGACGATCAACAGCTTCTTCGGCTGGGACTTCAACTCGGTCGAGTCGCTGCGGACCAACGGCATCTTCATGCCGATCGACTTCGCCAACGCCAATCCCGACAGCCAGGTCACCAGCCTGCATTACCACATCCCCTGGCTCGTCAAGGCGTTGCTCAAGTGGTCGCTGTATTGCGCTGCGACCGAGCGCCGGATGCGGCACCACGTCGACTGGGGGCCGTTCTTCCTCATCGCAGACTCCGACGCACCCTTCGAGGAGAAGCTCGCCGGATACGCCGAGATCGCCGCCGAACGGTACGAGACGGCCCGATTCGAAGAGTTCTGTGACAAGCACCTCGGTGCGCTCGATGAGATCACCTGGGAGTACTTCGCCACGGACCGGGCGCACGAGGCCGTTCGACGCAAGGTGGCGGTCCTCTTCCCCGAGCACGAGGTGGACGAGTTCACCGAACACTTCTGGGGGCTGCTCCAGTTCTGGCGCAAGACCGAACGCGATCGTCTCGACGCCTCGTGAAAGCCATCGAATCCTGGTGGTCGGATCGGCTGTCCACCCAGTTGCGGCTCGCCCGTTGGGGCGACATCGGCCGTCCCGTTCTCGTGTTCCCCACCGCAGGCGGAGACGCCGAGGAGATCGAGCGGATGGGGCTCGTGGAAGCCTGTGCGCCACTGATGGCCGACGGTCGAATCAAGCTGTACTCCGTCGACTCGATCGCAGGTCGATCGTGGTTGGAACGTGCAGACCCAGGGCATTCTTCCTGGCTTCAGAACCAGTTCGACGCCACCATCCGGTGGGAAGTCGTGCCGGCGATACGCGCCGATTGCTCGAGCGACTCGATCAGAGTGACGACGGCCGGCGCCTCCATCGGAGCGTTCAACGCCGTCGAGGTCCTCACCCGGCACCCCGACGTCTTCGATGCAGCCATTGCGATGAGCGGTACCTTCGATCTGACCCCGTGGCTCAATGGCTACTGGGCCGACGACTTCTATTACTCCTCGCCGTTGCATTGGTTGCCCAACCTCGATGGAGGCTGGCAGCTCGACCATCTACGACAGCGATTCGTTCTGATGGCGACCGGAACAGGCGAGTGGGAGGACCCGGGCGAATCGTGGCGACTGGCCGACGTGCTCGGTGCCAAGGGAATACCCAACCGGGTCGACGAATGGCACGGATGGCCGCACGATTGGCACACCTGGCGGTCGATGCTTCCCGAGTATCTCCACCAGCTGACCAGCTGACCCCGGTCTCCACTCCCCTACCGTTTGCGCCGTGTCGACGAACATCGTCTCGATCAACGAGCTGTCCAAGGCCTTTCCGGAGCGGCCCGTCCTCGAGGACGTCACCTTCGGGATCGATGAGGGCGACCGCCTCGGACTCATCGGGTTCAACGGATCCGGCAAGAGCACGCTCCTCTCACTGGTCGCCGGCCGAATCGAGCCCGATTCGGGCAGCGTCGTCACACGATCGGGTCTGGCGATCGCGTATCTCGAGCAGGCACCCGAGTTCGCGCCGGGGACCACGGTTGCGGATGTCGCTGAGCGCTCACATGCCACCCTCACCCACCTCGATCGGCTCGGGCTCGTTGCCGAGGATCGGCTCGTGGAGTCCCTCTCGGGTGGCCAGCGACGCCGCCTGGCGCTGGCGATCGCGCTCTCCGAGCCCTCGGACCTCCTGATCCTGGACGAGCCGACCAACCACCTCGACATCGATGTCATCGACTGGATGGAGGATGAGCTGTACCGACGCGCCCAGACGCTCATGTTCGTCACGCACGACCGGTATCTCCTGGATCGCCTCGCCAACCGGATCATCGAGATCGACCAGCGGAGCATCCATCACCATGCCGGCAACTATCAGGACTACCTCGAGGCCAGGGAGCTCCGGCGAATGCACGAGGAGCGCACGGATCGGCGCCGCAGAAACCTCGCTCGAACCGAGCTCGAGTGGCTGCGACGATCCCCGAAGGCCAGGACCTCGAAGTCGAAGGCCAGGGTCGACCGGGCGACCAAGCTTCAGCAATCGACCCGAGCGGAGACGCAACCGGAGTTGGAGTTCGAGCTCCCATCCCGGCGACTCGGTGACGCCGTCGTGGACGTCGAAGACGTCTCCGTGCAGTTCGGTGACGAGTTGGTCCTCGATGGCGTCACCTGGAGGCTGTCGCCAGGAGCCCGACTCGGCATCGTCGGGCCGAACGGCGCCGGCAAGACCACGCTGCTCCGGATCTTCGGCGGACGCCTCGAACCCACCGAAGGCACGGTGAAGACCGGGGCGACCGTCGTACCTGGTTGGTACGGACAGGACCCCGAGCGCCTCGATCCTGAAAGGAGGATCATCGATGTGATGCGCTCCGAGGCGGAGCAAACCCGGCTGGAATCGGGGGTCATCGTCTCGGCATCACAGCTCCTGGAGCGGTTCGGGTTTCCGTCCCGACAGCACTCGAGCACCGTGGGGGATCTCTCCGGCGGCGAGCGACGCAGGCTGGAGCTGCTGCGTGTGCTCGTCGGGGCACCGAACCTGCTGTTGCTCGACGAGCCGACCAATGATTTGGATCTCGAGACGCTCGGAGCGCTCGAGGAGCAACTCGACCACTGGCCGGGAGCCGTCGTGACCGCAACCCACGACCGTTACTTCCTCGAGCGTGTGTGCCGCGATGTCGTGTCGGTGGAGCCGGACGGAACGCTCAAGCACCACCCGGGGGGGTACGGCGCTTATCTCGACTGGCGGCAGCATCGAAGGGCCGATTCGCAGCCGGCCGAAGCGGCTTCGGCGCAGTCCGACGTGGAGGCCGATCGATACAACAACAGATTGTCGTACAACGAACAGCGCGAGTTCCAGCGACTCGACCGCACGATCCCCGAGCTCACCGACCGGATCAACGAGCTGGACGCCGAGCTCGACGCCGTCGGTGCAGATTGGCAACGGGCACAGGAGATCAGCGATCAGCGGGCAGAGTTGGCACAGCAGCTCGAAGAAGCGGAGCTGCGCTGGCTGGAACTGGCCGAACGCGCTGGGTGATGCACCGATCGGGCCGTGAGGCCGTGCTGTCACCGGACCGTACGATGACCAAGACGCCACGAGGAGCGATCACCGCATGCTGAAGGCCGAGTACCGCACCAGGGGCCCCGTCCCGCACGACACGATCGAAGCGGTCGAGATGACGCTGCCCGAGCCTGCAGCGAGCGAAGTCCGCGTGGAGGTGCTCGCATCGCCGATCAATCCATCCGACGTCCTCACGCTCACCGGCGAGTACGGAGTCCTACCCGACCTCCCCGCGGTCGGCGGGAGCGAGGGTGTCGGCCGAATCGTCGCCCTCGGACAAGGCGTGACGCAGCTG
Organism: uncultured bacterium; assembly: GCA_965364515.1. GTDB lineage: Bacteria > Actinomycetota > Acidimicrobiia > Spongiisociales > ZC4RG35 > JAHEDH01. The sequence goes on along the minus strand of CBDTXZ010000099.1, from coordinate 7,038 downwards.
CGCCTCGGCGACGTCGTGATGCTTCCTCCGGGCAGTGGAACCTGGCGAAGCCACATGAATGCCGAGGCGGCCGGCCTGATCCGACTCCCCGGAGATGCGGACCCGGTGCAGCTCTCCATGATCACGGTCAACCCACCGACGGCTTCGCTACTGCTCAGCGAGTTCGTCGACCTCGAACCTGGCGACTGGGTGATCCAGAACGCCGCCAACTCAGCTGTCGGCGGCTATCTCGTGCAGTTGGCACGCATTCGTGGGATCCGCACGGTCAACGTCGTGCGCCGCGAGTCCGCTGTCGATGAGGTGCGCGAACTGGGTGGCGACGTCTGCCTCGTCGATGGCCCGGGCCTGGCGCGTCGCATCTCGGTGGCCTCGGACGGTGCCGACATACGATTGGCCGTCGACGCAGTCGCCGGCTCCGCCACGCGTCGGCTGGCTTCTGCTGTGGCGAAGGGTGCGACCGTCGTCAACTACGGCGCCATGAGTGGCGAGCCGTGCTCGATTCCGTCACGGAGCCTGGTCTTCTCCAGCGTCACGCTCACCGGCTTCTGGCTGGGCCGTTGGTTCCAGACGTCCTCCCGAGAGGCTCGAGCCGCCATGTTCGAGGAGATCGCGCGACTCGTCTCGTCAGGCGAGCTGAAAGCCAACGTCGCCGCGACCTACGACGTGAACGAAATACGAGAGGCCGTCGAGCACGCCGCCTCAGGCGAGCGAAACGGGAAGATCGTGATCGTCCCGAGCCATCCCTGAGCCTCTCCGCACGGTGTTTTCGGGTGCCTCGCCGGGGCTTCTAGTCTCGCATCCGGAGGTACCCAGTTGATCATCGTCCTGTCTCCGGCGAAGACCCTCGATTTCGAGTCTCCGCTGGTCACCAAGAAACACAGCGAGCCCCTGTTCCCGGATCGGGTGGCGGAGCTGGTCGACATCGTCGCAGCAAAGACTCCACGAGAGCTCGGATCGCTCATGAGCATCAGCGATTCCCTCGCAGAATTGAACTTCGAGCGATATCAGGACTGGGAGCCGACGTTCACGCCGGAGAACTCGCGACCGGCGATCCTCGCGTTCAAAGGCGACGTGTACCAGGGCTTCGACGTGGAACGGTTCGACGCCCGCGACTTCAACTACGCCCAGCGCCACCTTCGGATTCTGTCGGGGCTCTACGGCGTGCTCCGCCCACTCGATCTGATGCAGCCGTACCGCCTTGAAATGGGGAGCAGGCTGGCGAACCCCGCCGGTGAGAACCTCTACAGCTACTGGGGCGACACCATCACCGATCGCCTCAACACCGATCTCGCACGCACCCGCCCGAAAGCTCTCGTAAACCTGGCCAGTCAGGAGTACTTCGGCTCCATCAACGCCCAGAAGCTCGATGCGAGAGTCATCACGCCGGTCTTCAAGGATCTCAAGAACGGCGACTACAAGGTCATCTCGTTCTTCGCCAAACGGGCGAGGGGCGTCATGGCGTCATGGCTCCTCAGGAACCGCGTAGACACGTTGAAAGGCATCGCCGATTTCGACGGCGACGGCTATCGGTACTCACCGGACGACTCGACCACGGACACCCCCGTCTTCCTGCGCGGCTGAATCGCAGAGGCTCCCGGCTGCCTGGTCAGATCACCTGAGTGATGCCGCCGTCGACGACGAGGATCGCCCCAGTCATGTATCGATTCCTGACCGCGGCCAAGACGGCCTCGGCACAATCGCCAGCGGTGGCGACCCGTCCGAGTGGCGATTTCTCGGAGACCATCCGGTGCATGTCGTCCCAGTCTTCGGTCCATGGGGTCTCTACGAGCCCCGGAGCGACGGCGTTGAATCGCACCGGACCGTGGCTCTTGGCGAGGAGAAGCGTCATGTGGTTGAGCGCCGCTTTCGACATGGAGTAGGCGATCGAACTCCCGATCGGGCGGAGCCCGGCGATGGACGTGACCGTGACCACCACGCCGTCCTCGGCGCCGTGCAGGTGCGGGATCGCGAGTTTGGTCAGCTCCCAGGTGCCCACCACGTTCACCTCGAACGTCTTGCGAAAGACCTCCTCGGTCAGGTCTTCGAGCTGTCGGTGATCCACTGACTTCGTCCAACCGGCGTTGTTGACGAGCACATCCAGCCCACCGAGCCGTTCGATCGTCTTCTCGATCAATCGGCTGCGTTCATCGGGCCGTGTGATGTCGCACCGGACGTAGAACGAGTCGTTGCCGAGGTCGGCTGCAACCCGCTCCCCTGCCGTGGCCGATGAGGCCGAGTTGACGACCACAGTGGCGCCGAGGGCTGCGAACCGGCGAGCGGTCGCCTCCCCGATGCCGCTCGACGAGCCGGTGACGATGATGCGTTTTCCTGCGAACTCGAGACCCTCACTCACGACCTCGACGATAGGGGCGGCGTATCGTCGGCAATCATGTTGGAGAGGAATTCGTGAGCGCCGCTCCGTGGGTCGAAGTCGCTCCAGGCGAGTGGTCGCTGGATGAACTGCCGTACGGTGTCTTTTCGACGGGCGGCAATCGGCACCTCGGTGTCGGAATCGGAAGGTGGGTGTTCGATCTCCATCGGGCTGCGAACGTCGGGCTCTTTCGGGGCGTCGTCGAACCCGACGTTCTCATGTCCGGTTCACTGAACGCGTTGCTCGAACGCACTCCGGACGTGTGGAATGGGGTACGGGAGCGCATCAGCGATCTGCTTGCCGACGCCGACCACGAGCCGAGCGTGGCCCCGCTCCTGGTCGAGCGCCGCGATGTCAGATTGCATCTGCCGTGGCAGGTTCGAGATTTCGTCGATTTCTACAGCTCGCGACAGCACGCCGAGAACGTCGGTCGGCTCTTTCGGCCCGACGCCGAGGCACTGCTTCCGAATTGGCTGCACATCCCGGTCGGATACCACGGTCGTTCCGGGACGGTCGTCGTGTCGGGGACCGAAATCCGACGGCCGATGGGAATCATCGACGGCGAGGGTGGCCCTCGTTTCGAGCCCACCCGACGACTCGACATCGAGATCGAGCTCGGCTTCGTACTCGGCAATCCCTCAGAACCGGGCTCACCCGTTCATGCTCGCTCCGCCCCCGCCCATCTCTTCGGAGTCGTCGCCGTGAACGACTGGAGCGCGCGAGACATACAGGCCTTCGAGTACCAACCGCTGGGGCCGTTCCTCGGGAAGTCGTTTGCCACCTCGGTGTCTGCCTGGGTGGTGCCGGTCGCAGCGGTTCAACGTGGACGGGCGCGGCAGGGGAATCAGGATCCGGAACCGGCGGAACACCTGCGCGGCGCCGAGGATTGGGCCCTGGACATCACGTTCGACGCCTGGCTGAAGCGCCACGGGGAACCAGCAGTCCGGATCTCCACCACGAACGCATCCACCCTGTACTGGTCGGCGCCGCAACTCATCGCGCACCTGACGTCGAACGGGACCCCGATCAGGGCAGGCGATCTCATCGCTACCGGGACGATCTCCGGTGACGCGCCGTCGTCATGGGGCTCGTTGTTGGAGATCACCCGAAACGGTCAGGAACCGCTGGTCATCGGAGGCCGGGACTCGACATTCCTCGAGGACGGCGACGAGGTCGTCATCACGGCCACGGTCAACGGGGCCGACGGGGTGACGGTCTCGCTGGGGGAAGTGCGCGGGCGGATCGTGTGATCAGCTCTCGGCGGTGAGTTGCTCGATCAACGGGGCGGTTCTGTATGCGATGTGGTTGGCGAGAGCGATCGCCGTCGAAGCCCGGTCAACAGCCGGAGACTGCAGGATCTGCTGCAGGACAGCCATGAGCTCCTCGTTCGTGGTTGCACCGATTCGAACGAGCAGATCGCCCTGTCCTGCGATCGAGAAGGCTTCGAGGACGAATGGGATCGTCGAGAGATGATCGATGACCTCGTCGGTCCGTCCCTGGGCAACCTCGATCGTCGTGAACCCGAGGACCGAGAATCCGAGACGGGTGATATCCAACTCCGGCCCGAATCCGGCGATGACTCCGGCTTCGATCATCTTGTCGATGCGGGCCTGGATCGTTCCACGTGCGACTTCGAGGCGTCGCGACGTCTCGAGCACACCGATCCTCGGCTCCTGGCGCCACAGCTCGATGATCCGTCGGTCGAGGTCGTCGAGGGCGAATCTGGTCGGTGGAGTCGGCTGCGGCACTCCGGCAGCGTACCGCTCCCGACAACGATGCGCTCTGCCTCATGTCCGATGGCAGTGGCCCCACCCTACGATCGCCTGATGTCTTCGAAGCTGCTCCTGGTCGTGTCCATGATCGCCCTGCTCGGGCTCGGGTGCTCTGAGACCACCGAGCCGTCCACGACTTCGATGCAGCAGGAAGCGGCCGGCGGTCTGATGGTCTGGAACGGCGGGGAGATCGGCATCGTCGAGGAGGCCGAGATCACTGGAATCGAATCGAGCGGTTCGATCAGCCAGGTCACTCCCGCCGCGAGCGGTGCGCTCGTGTGGACTGCCGTCGACGGAGAGCCGTCCCGCGTGAGTGCCGTCATCGACGACGGAGAGCGTATCGAACTCGATACACCGACCGTGCCCTTCTTCTATGCATGGGATCCCACCGGTAGCCGCGTTGCATTTCTCGGAAATGCGGCCGCCGACGGCCTCATCTTCGGAGTGATCGAGGTGGCAAGTGAAGTCGTCACTCCACTCGAAACCCCCGCACCCTTCTTCTTCGACTGGTCCCCCGACGGAGAGCGACTGATCGCCCACGTGGCAGGGACATCGCTCGGGATCATCGACGCTGCAAGCGGCGAGGTAGAGGACATCGGCGAGGAGAGCGGATCGTTCCCGGCTCCGGTATGGGTCGATGAGGGGATCGTGATCGCGATCCGTCTCGGTCCAACGGTGTCCGGGGCTCTCACCCCGGTTGTCTTCCAGCAGGCGTCGTCCTCTGTGGTCCTGATGGATCCGGACGATCTCACCACTGTCGAGCTCGCATCGATCGACGGCCAGGTCCGCATGTTCCCAGGATCCGACAGGTTGGCTCTCGTCGTAGGTGGCCCTGGAGTGCAGCGCATCGACGTCGTCGACTGGTCCGGCAGCGCCATCGCAACTGTCGGCGGCGGCACCATCGATCTCGTCCAGTGGAGCCCCGATGGGACCACCCTGCTGTGGACCGAGCGAGGCGACGGCGACCTCCTGGAGCCGAAGACGTGGAGCGGAGGAGAACCGACCGAGTATCCGGAGTTCCGCCCTTCCGGGGTGTTTGCCGCTGCCTACCTTCCGTTCTGGGATCAGTACGACAGGGCGATTTCGCTGTGGTCTTCGGATTCCGCTTCGTTCGCGTTGCCGACCAGGACAGCCGACGAGGCGGTGATTCGCGTGCACTCCCTGGATGGGACGAGCGTCGAGCATCGCGGCTGGGAGATGGCCGCCTGGATACCGGGGTCCGGAGCGGGGTGATTCCCGGACAACTTCCCGGCGAGGATTGGGATCGGCACGGTTCGGGTAGATGCCAGCCCATGAACTCCATGACAGCGACGACCATGCCAGAAGCCATCCGCCAGAACCGAACCGATCTCGAGACCGGGCATCCTCCTGCCGGAGCCACGCTGTTCGGTCAGTGGAGCATGCGATCCCGACGGAACTCGTCCGGGGACATGCCGGTCTCCTGGGACGGTCTCGACGCGGCCAGCCTCGATGCCGGCACGAGCCCGACCGATGTCATTCGGCGCGCTGGCCAGCAGACCGGGATCGACATCGGCCGAACACGATCCTGAACAACTGAAGGCCCAGAAACGAAACAGAGAGCCCCGCCGCATCGGCGGGGCTCTCTGTCGTGTCGAGTCTCAGGCTCGTATCAGCGCAGCAGCGACACCGAGGGGTGGCGGAGCTTGGAGAGCGCCCGCTTCTCGAGCTGACGGATCCGCTCCCGAGTGAGGTCGAACATCTCGCCGATCTCGTCGAGAGTCCTCGGCGGATTGCCGTCGAGCCCGTAACGGAAGATGAGAATCCTGGCCTGACGCTCCGAGAGATGGTGCGCCAGTGCGGCGAGCACCTGATCGGCTTCGTCTCTCGCCGTGGCGAGATCTTCGGGCGATGGGGTGTCGTCGTCGGGGATCAGATCGCCGAGCTCGGCAGAGCCGTCCTCGCCGATGGGCGTCTCCATCGAAACCGTGCCGACGAGCTCGCGCACCTTCTGCACCTGCTCTTGGTCGAGGCCCGAGTGCTCCGCGATCTCTGCGTCGCTCGGCGGCCGGCCGAACTCGGACTCGAGTCGTGCCGTTGTCTTGCGGACCTGCAGCTCGAGGTCGTGCATGTGAACCGGCACCCTGATGGTTCGGCTGTGCATCGCGATTCCGCGAGTCATCGCCTGCCGGATCCACCAGGTCGCGTAGGTCGAGAACTTGAAGCCCTTGCGCCAGTCGAACTTCTCTACGGCGCGGATCAGTCCGAGGTTCCCCTCCTGGATCAGGTCGAGGAGCTCGATCTTCGAAGAGGCGTATTTCCGGGCGTTCGAGATGACCAACCTGAGGTTGGCGGACACGAAGCGGTCTTTCGCCCGCTGCCCTTCGCGTACGAGGCGGCGGAGACGGACCCGCTCTTTGGGGTCGTCGACACCGGCTTCGAGTTTCTTGGCTGCCTCTTCGCCGGCCTCGATGGTCTGGGCGAGCGCGACCTCGTCATCTGCAGTGAGGAGTTCGTGCTGTCCGATTTCATCGAGGTACTGGGCCGTGAGGTCGGTTGTCAACCGTCCCCGTTCATCGACGAGCGGGGACGAGTATCGGGACGATGCGAGAGTCATCGGCTCTTTCGTGGGATAGCGAGAAATGGACCAGAGACGACGGATGAACCGGTCGTCTCACACACACCATATGACATTTCGCGGCTTTCGTCTAACTGAAACCCCGTCATGTTGTGAATAGTCCCGTGATTCCTGGGCGAAATGGACATGGAAATATGCGGTGTGCGCCGTGCGGCGTCCGCTGTGCGCTGGGCAATGCACTGCTGCGGAGAGAGTCCGATGGGTCCCCCCCCTGCGGCAGGTGTGATCGTTGCTGCCGTCGGGACGGTTGTGCGCGGGTTTGCCGGGCTCGGGGGTGTGGGGGTCGCCCCCCACATGTC
>CBDTXZ010000098.1:0-11230 GCA_965364515.1 uncultured bacterium | reverse complement strand
GCGCAGTCGAAACCAGTGAGCGCACGAGACCCGGATCGAATCGAACCCGGGTCCCATCGACCGTTGCGCCGGCTTCCCGGAACCGAGCCACGGTCGGCTCATGATGGATCTCGATACCGATCTCCGAGAGGATCCGATCGGCGTTGTGCTCGATCATCTCGAGTCCTTCGGTCGAGATCATGACTCTCGGGGGGATCTGCCGAGTCAAGAACGGCTCACTCGTGAGCGCCGCCCCCATGCGGGCGGCTCGACGGGCGTCTCGGCCTCCGCTACGTCTGGCCATGTTCGTTCCTCACGTGTTGGTCTCCTGTCGTCTGCGGCGCGTCCTCGCAGCGGCGGGCACTCGCGCAGGAAGCGTCATGATCTTCGAGAGATTGGGATACTCGGCCGTCCGGTGTGGGATCGCCATGGCATCCACGAAGTGTTCCTGGAAGCGGGGCTCGGTCGCAGTCTCGACCTTCTGGATCGACGCGGCGACGGCTTCGATCTCTCGTCTCGCCTCGCCGCTGAGCAGCGCGATCATCGCCCCTGTCCCGGCTGCATTCCCGGCCGACGAGATCCGTTCGATCGAGCAGTCGGGAATCATGCCGAGCGCAACCGCATGTGCCGGGTCGATGTGGGCGCCGAAAGCCCCGGCGAGACGGATCTGGTCGACCCGGTCGACACCGAACTCGTCCATCAGCAACCTGATTCCGGCGTAGAGGGCGGCTTTTGCGAGCTGGATGGCTCGGACGTCGCCCTGAGTCACACGGATGTCGACGTCGGGAGCCGAGTACAGCACGAAGGAGTGCGTTCGACCGTCGGGAACGATGCGCTCCGACCGCCCCGTGTCGGTGATCACCCCGTCGGTCGAGACCACGCCGGCCAGCATCAGTTGCGCCACTGCTTCGATGATTCCCGAGCCGCAGATGCCGGATATGCCGACGTCGCTGATGGCGGCGTCGAACTCCGGATCATCTGACCACGGATTGCATCCGACGACGCTGAATCTGACCTCGAGGGTTTCCGGATCGATGCGGACGTGCTCGATCGCGCCGGGCGCAGCTCGTTGCCCCGATGAGATCTGCGCACCTTCGAATGCCGGACCGGTCGGGGAAGATGCAGCCACCAACCGATCCTGGTTGCCCAGGACGATCTCGGCGTTGGTGCCGACATCGACGAGCAGTTGGACCTCGCCGGATCGATAGGGGGTCTCCGACAGGATGGCGGCGGTCGTGTCTGCACCGACGTGGCCGGCGATGAGAGGCAGCGTGTAGAGACGGGTGTCTGGGTGGAGAGCCAGGCCGATCCGGTCCGCTGGTGCTTCGATCGCCGACGTCGTGGCGGGTGCGAACGGCGCAGTGCCCAGGGGTGTCGGATCGAAGCCCATGAGGATGTGGTGCATGATCGGGTTCCCGACCGCGACGACCTCGAGAATGTCCGACCGTTCGATCGCGGCTTCGTCGGCGAGGGCGCCGACGAGATCGTTCACCGCCGCCCGGACCGCATCGGTGAGCCGCTGTGCGCCGCCGTCGGGATTCATCATCACGTACGAGACCCGGCTCATGAGATCCTCGCCGAAGCGGATCTGAGGGTTCATGATCCCGGTGGATGCCAGCACGTCTCCGGTCACGAGATTGCACAGATGAGCGGCGATGGTGGTGGAGCCGACATCGACCGCGACTCCGAAGACCGAGTCTCGAAAGCCGGGCCACACCGCCGCGATCCTGCTTCCGTCGCGGATGGCGAGAGTCACCGAGTGCCCGCCGGAACGAAGAGCGTGCTGGAGGTCGGCGAGAGCGGTCGGCGAGATGTCCACATCGACGAGGTCCCACTGGTCCGCCAGCGCCGCCGCCAGTCGCTCGGCGTCTCCCGGGATCCCATCGAGGGTGGCCTCGTCGACCACGACGTAGGCGAGGCGGATGACCGGGTCGATGGGCAGGTTGTCCACCTCGGGGCGTTTTCTGATCACCTGGCGATGGACCTGAGAGTCGGGCGGGACGTCGATGACCACGTCGTCGATCGCCCGGGCCGCACACGCGAGTCGCCGTCCGTCGACGAGCGGTTTACGTCCCCGATAGGCGGTCTCGGTCTCTGCGGGAGGGGACAGTCGGTCTCGGCGATCGTCGATCGCCCCGAGGCTGCCGACCTCGACCTGGCAGCGCCCACAGATTCCCCGACCGGCACAGATGGAGTCGATGTCAACGCCGATCGATCTTGCGATGTCGAGAATGCCGGTGCCTCGTGGCGCAACCGTTCTCCGGCCCGAGGGTGTGAAGACGACGTGGACGTCCGTCATCTCAACCACTGGACCCCCGTCTGCGATTCGCCCGGCGGCGGCCCTCGCCCTCGGCCACGGGAGCGCGGTTCGCCTTGATCCAGGCGGCGCAGTCCTGGTCGTGACCGGCCAGCACGTCGGCCGCCCTGACGCTGGTCGTGATCTCCGGCTCCAACGGGTTGGTGATCGCCGACGTCATTCCCGCTCCGATCGCCATGGCGAGGAAGGCGCCGTTGATGGCCGCACGGTTCGGGAGCCCGAAACTGACGTTGGACGCTCCGCAGGTCGTGTTGACCTCGAGTTCCGTCCGGAGTCGCCTCACGAGATGAAACACCTGCCGGCCCGCCGATCCCATCGCGCCGATCGGCATCACGAGCGGGTCGACGACGATGTCGGAGTGGGGGATGCCGTGATCTGCGGCTCTGTTGACGATCTTCTTCGCAACCTCGAACCGGACATCCGGATCCGTCGAGATGCCGGACTCGTCATTGGTGATGGCGACGACCGCCGCGCCGTGTTTCGCAACCAGCGGGAGGACGCGTTCCATCTGTTCGTCTTCTCCGGTCACGGAGTTGACGAGCGCCTTGCCCTGGTACACCGAGAGCCCCGCTTCGAGTGCTTCCACGATCGACGAGTCGATCGACAACGGCACGTCGACCAGGCTCTGCACCAGTTCGACGGTCCTTGCGAGGATCGCCGGCTCGTCGGCAAGCGGGATACCCGCATTGACGTCGAGCATGTGCGCGCCGGCAGCGACCTGGGCGACCGCATCGGACTCGACACGAGAAAAATCGCCCTGCTTCATCTCCTCGGCCAGGAGCTTGCGGCCGGTCGGGTTGATCCGCTCGCCGATGATGACGAATGGCCGGTCGAAACCGATCACGGTCTCCCGGGTCGGTGATGCGAGGACGGTGTCTGTCATGTGCTCTCCAGGTCGGGGATCTCGTGACCGTTGTTGTCCACGAGCGCGTTGACGTGCTCGGGAGGATGCTTTGCGATGAGTCTCTCGATCTCGGCTGCGACGGCGCCGTCGAGATCGTCACCGCAGCTCCGGGTCGTCCTGCGCCACTGCTCGAGGTAGCCGTCGCTCCCGATGAGCCCGGCGTTCATCGCTGCTCGATCGATGGCGATCTGGAATCTGGCGGGCAATTCGGCGCTTGCCCTGGTGCGGCCCGAGCGCGCGACGACCTGTGCTGGGATGTCCCTCCACGAGATCACCGTGAGCTCAGCGGCCATGATGGTGCGTCACCGGTGTCGTCGTCAGCTCGAGGATCGAGGAGTGCAGCGGTTCCAGGCCGGTTTCAACGTGTTCGAAGTCGAGTTCGAGCCGTCTCGCTGCGTCCCTCGCCCGGGTGATCAGGGCGTCCGTCGGTCGCTGTGACAGATACACCAGCCTCCGGTAATGCCGGAAGTACTCGTCGCGGAGGTGTGGCCATCGGTCGAGGCCGAGGCCGTTCCACACGAACAGATCGAAGTGGCGAGCCAGATAGTCGGTCAGGTAGAAGGTGTATGGATCGTTCATCTCCGAGAATGCGTGTCCACCGGTGAAGAACTCGTAACAGTGGGCACCGGGAAGGCGCGTGGCGGTGTCCCAGCGCTCGAGCATCGCATCGAGCCTGCCGCCCGTCCCACAATCCGCGTATCCGACGAGGATGCGATCGAACTCCGAGGCCCGTTCGACGAGGCGACGCTCGAGTTCGATCGGTATCCGCTCAGGCCGGTTGTGCAGGATGCCGGGTAGGTGTTCGAGCGTGACGTCCACGGCCTCGATCTGGCCGAGGATCGTGGTCAGCTCGGCGGCGATGGCGCCGCAGCCCAGCACCCAGACGCGATGCGGCGGCTGGAGGCGGGCCGCCACGGTCAGTCCTCTCCACCGACGAGGCGGCGGGCGAGGACCAGGGCTTCGGCGGTCTCGGCGGCCACCGCAGCGTCGCGGCAGTAGGCATCGGCGCCGACCGCGGCTCCGAACTCCTCATTGAGGGGAGCGCCGCCGACGAGCACGATGTAGTCGTCGCGGATCCCCTTCTCGACCATCGTGTCGATCACCACCTTCATGTACGGCATCGTCGTGGTGAGCAACGCCGACATGCCGAGGATGTCCGGCGCATGCTCCACGAGCGCAGCGAGATAGGTGTCGACGTCGACGTTGATGCCGAGGTCGATGACCTCGAAGCCGGCTCCCTCGAGCATCATGCCGACGAGGTTCTTGCCGATGTCGTGGATGTCGCCCTTCACGGTTCCGATGACCACCTTGCCGACCTGCTCAGCGCCCGTCTCGGCCAGCAGCGGGCGCAGTATCGCCATTCCGGCCTTCATCGCGTTGGCTGCGAGCAGCACCTCGGGGACGAACAGGATCCCGTCTCGGAAGTCCTCCCCGACGACTCGCATCCCCTCCACCAATGCGTCGTTGAGGACCCGATCAGGTGCCCAGTCCCGGTCGAGGAGGATCCGGGTTCCCTCGGCGATCTCGTCGGCGAGGCCGTCGTAGAGATCGTCGTGCATCTGCTCGACCAGTTCGGCATCGTCGAGGCTGCTGAGATCCAGATCGTCTTCGCTCATGGCGGCTCCTGAGGACTTCCTCCCGTTGCCGGATCGGGGGAACGGGCCGGTGATGTGTTCCGCATGGTGGAACCATGCCCAGTTGTCGGCACACTATCGGTTGCAGCCCATCCTGTCCACAGAAACCGAGGAGTTTTCCCAACTGGGAGTTGGGCTGAGGCGTCACCAGATTTTCCGGGATTCCGGTAGACGCCACCCCGGCGGAGCGGTATCGTCGGATCCACCATGCGGTTGCGTTCCACATGGTGGATCGTTGCCCCCGTGGTGGATCATCCTCGCCGGGATGGTCGGCACAATCGTGGCCCACGCCGCGATACATCCCAACGCAGGAGTCACAGCGGTGAGCGATCTTCCCTCCAACGCCCGAGTCGTCGTCATCGGCGCCGGCATCGTCGGCAACGCAGTCGTCGGACATCTCGCCGAGCTCGGCTGGACCGACATCGTCCAGATCGACAAGGGGCCTCTCCCGAATCCCGGTGGATCGACCGGCCATGCATCGAACTTCATCTTCCCGGTCGATCACAACAAGGAGATGGCGGCGCTCACCCTCGACAGTCAGCGTCAGTTCGAGGAGATGGGCGTCAACACCACCTGTGGGGGCATCGAGGTGGCACGCACCCCAGAGCGCATGGAGGAGCTACGCCGCCGCATGAGCTCCGCGACCGCCTGGGGCGTCGACGCCGAGCTGTTGACGCCCGAGCAGGTCAAGGAGAAGGTCCCGTTCGTCGACGAGTCGGTGATTCTCGGCGGCTTCTATACGCCGAGTGTCTCGGTCGTGGACTCACTCCGAGCCGGCACGATCTTCCGGGAGCGCGCTCAGGCAAAGAATGCCCTGGAAGTCTTTCCCAACACGGAAGTGACCGACGTCGAAGTCGAGGATGGCGCCGTGAAAGCGGTGGTCACCGATCGTGGAAGGATCGAGGCCGAATACGTCGTCGTCGCCTGCGGCTGCTGGAGCCCGCGCATCGCCGCCATGGCCGGCGCCACCATTCCGCTGACGCCGGCTGTTCACCAGATGATCGATGTCGGTCCGATCGACGTCCTCGTCGAGACCAACAACGAGATCTCGTACCCGATCGTGCGCGACATGGACACCTTCATGTACGAGCGTCAGTCTGCAGGTTCGATGGAAGTCGGCTCATACGCCCACCGGCCGATCTTCCATCATCCCGACGAGATCCCGTCGATCGAAGAGTCGAAGCTCTCGCCGACCGAGCTGCCCTTCACCGCCGACGATTTCGATCCCCAGCTCGAGGATGCGTTGGAGTTGATGCCGGAGATCCTGTCATCCGCCGAGATCAAGTACGCCATCAACGGTCTCCTGTCGCTCACGCCGGATGCGATGCCGTTGATCGGTGAGACCGTGGAGGTGAAGAATCTGTGGTCTGCGGCGGCGATCTGGATCAAGGAAGGGCCCGGTGCGGGCAAGCTGATCGCCGAGTGGATGACGTACGGCGCGCCATCGATCGATCCGCATCACTCCGACATCTCGCGCTTCTACGACGTGAACCGGACCGAAGAGCACGTGCTCGCTCGCTGCGCCGAGCACTTCAACAAGACCTACGGGATCGTGCACCCTCGTGAGCAGTGGGAATCGCGACGTGACCTGGTCGTGTCGCCACTTCGGGAACGCACCGATGCGCTCGGCGCGGTCTATTTCCAGGCCGGCGTGACGGAGCGTCCCCAGTGGTACGAGACCAACAAGACCCTCTTGGACGAATACGAGGTGGCGGACCGGCCACACGAGTGGGACGCCCGCTGGTGGTCCCCGATCAGCACCGCCGAGCATCTCGCGCTTCGCGAGCGGGTCGGCATCGTCGACCTGAGTGCGTTCGTGACCTTCGATGTCACCGGGCCGGGCGCCGTGGACTACGTCCAGAAGATGGTGGTCAACCAGGTCGACAAGCCGGTTGGCTCAGCGGTGTACACGCCGCTGCTCAACGAGCACGGCGGGTTCCGCTCCGACCTCACGGTCAAGCGGCTGGGTGAGGATCACTTCAGGATCGTCACCGGCGCCTTCGACGGGCCGCGCGACGAGTACTGGTTCCGCCGGCACCTTCCCGACGACGGCTCGGTGACCTTCGAGAACACGTCCGAATCGATGGTGACCATCGGCGTGTGGGGCCCGCATGCTCGGACGGTGCTCTCGACGCTCACCGATGACGACCTGTCGAATGACGGCTTCCCGTACGGCACCACTGCCCAGATCGATTTCGGTGGCATCACCGCCCGCCTGCTTCGCATCTCCTACGTCGGTGAACTGGGCTGGGAGATCTACGTCGCCGTCGATGACGCCGTGGCGCTGTGGGATCGGATCTGGGAGGCGGGTCAATCCCATGGGATGGTTCCCGTCGGTGGTGGCGTCTACGGAACCACCGGTCGGCTCGAGAAGGGGTACCGACTCATGGGTGCCGAGCTGGAATCCGAGTACACGCCGGTGGAGGCGGGACTGGCCCGGCCGCGGGTCAAGTCGGCCGATTTCGTCGGCAAGGAGGCGTACCTCAAAGCTCGCGAAGACGGTCCGGTTGCAACGCTCTGTACTTTCACGGTCGACGACCACATGTCCGGTGCCGGCATTCCTCGATACATGACCGGTGGTGAACCCATCGTGGACACCGACGGCAACCGCATCGTCGATTCGAGAGGACGGATCTCCATCGTGACGACCGCCGGGATGGGGCCTTCGGTCGGCAAGTACCTGCTCATGGGGTATCTCCCGACCGACCTCGCCGTCGAGGGCGCCAAGTTCGGCGTCAAGTACATGAACGAGGTGTTCCCCATCACGGTGGCCGTCGCCGGATCGACCCCGTTGTTCGATCCCGACGACTCGAGGATGAAGGGCTGACCGATGCGAGTCCTCGTCTGCGTGAAACGCGTACCCGCTCCGGGTGCGCGCATCGCCCTGACCAACGACCAACAGGCGATCGACACGAGGAACCTCGGCTTCGCCACCTCCCCCCACGAGGAGTGCGCGGTGGAGGGCGCCGTGCAACTGGTCGCCGATCACGGCGGCTCGTCGACGGTGATCACGATGGGTCCGCCCGAATCCGAGGAGCAGCTTCGCTATGCCGTGTCGGTCGGAATCGACAACGCCGTGCTGGTGCCGACCGACGGATCCGACCTCGATCCACAGGCGACCGCTCGCGGTCTCGTGGATGCCATCCGCATCCTCGAGGAGCGCGATGGCGGGTTCGACGTGATCCTGTTCGGCAACGAGTCCGCCGATGCCGGTGGATACCAGGTGGGTATCCGGGTCGCGAGAGCCTTGGGCAGGCCGACCGTCAGCGGCATCAAGGACATCGAGGTTGACGGCTCCGAGATCGTGGCGAGACGCGAGATCCCGAGCGGCTTCGAGGTCTACAGATTGAAGATGCCGGCGGTACTGGCCGTGAGAGAGGGGCTCAACCTGCCGCGCTATCCGACGCTGCCCGGTCGCCTCAAGTCGCGCAAGGCCGAGATCGGTTCCGTCGAGTCGGACCCGGATCCAGGCGGACAGCGGATGGTCCGGTTCGAGTCGCCACCCGAGCAGGAGAGTCGCACCGTTCTGCTCGGCGAGGGGGCCGCCGCAGTCCCGGCGATCGTGGAAGTTCTCGAGACGCTGGGAATCCGATGACGACCGCCTTGGTGTTGATCGACCACGACCGTGGTGTGATGGCCGAAACCTCATTGCAGTCCGTGGCGTTTGCCGGCGCATTGGGGCTCGACGTCGAAGCGGTGCTCATCGGTGCCGACGCCGAACCGATCGCAGCGAGCCTCGGCACCTATGGGGTGGCGAAGGCCCATCTCGTCGAACACGCCGAGCTCTCGGATTTCGCCCCCGAGGCCTGGGGCGATGCGCTCGCCCAACTGGTCGTCGTCTCCGGAGCGAAGGTGGTCCTGGCGACGGGAACCGACCGCGGGAACGAGGTGCTGGCGCATCTCGGAGCGATTCTCGACCAGCCGATGGTGGCCAATGTCACATCGGCCGAGATCGGTGATCCCTGGAGACTCACCCGCATTCGCTGGGGTGGCAGTCTCTTCGAACACGTCGAACTGGAGGCCGGTTTCCAGTTGCTCACGGTCGCTCCCCATTCCTGGGAGCCCCCCATCGCGGGCGCGGATGCCGAGGTCGTGCTCGAGCGTTTCGAGCCGACCCTGGACGAGACGGCCGGCCGCACCCGCGTGGTGGACCGAGTGACGCTCAACGCCGGGATCACCCTGGCCACCGCCCCGGTCGTGGTCGGGGGTGGCCGCGGAGTCGGTTCCGCCGAGGGTTTCGCTCCGCTCGAGGAGTTGGCCGGCCTGCTGGGCGGCGTGGTCGGCTGCTCGAGAGTCGTCACGAACAACGGTTGGCGACCTCACACCGATCAGGTCGGCCAGACGGGGACGCGAATCGCACCAGATCTGTACATCGCGTGCGGCATCTCTGGCGCGATCCAACACTGGGTGGGGGCGATGGCGTCGAAGAAGATCCTCGCCATCAACACCGACCGCGAGGCGAACATGATGTCCAAAGCCGACTACGCCGTGGTCGGCGACCTCCACGAAGTCGTCCCCGCCCTGATCGAAGCGCTCAGCTGATTCCGTTCTTGTGACGTTTACCCCGCTATTACGTGGGTTGGCGTCACAAGAACGGGATATGGTTTCACCATGACCGATTCGACCACCCTCATCGCCGTCAGGTTCGACGAACCATTGCTGGCGCAGGAGATGTTGCTGGCGTTCGCCAGACTCGTGAAACAGGGCTTCGTAGACATGGAGGACGCGGCCATCGTCACGAAGGACGAAGACGGCAAGATCCGACTGAGGCAGACCCGAGATGTGATGCCCGGCCAGGGCGCAGCCTCTGGAGGCTGGGTGGGCGCCCTCGTTGGCATCATCGGCGGACCGGTCGGCATGCTCGCCGGTGGCGCACTCGGCGCCGCAGCGGGCGGTCTCTTCGCCAAACTCCGCGACGTCGGCATCAACGACGACCAGATGCGTGAGATGGGCGAGCGCCTCGGACGCGACGAGGCAGCTCTGTTCGTTCTCCTCGATACCTACGACGTCACGGCCGTCGCCATGGAGATGCGGCGGTTCGAAGGAGAGCTGTTCCATTGCACCGCAGACGAGGCAATCGCGCAAAGGCTGCGCGACGAGCTCGCCGCCGGCGTCTGATCGCTCAGAGGTCCCGGTCCTGCAGGAGCCGGTGGGCCGGCGCAGTGGCTCGCGACGGAATCGGAAGGAAGCGTCCCTTGCGGACGATCGCCAGGTCTCGGATCCTGAGCACCCGGTAGCCGGCGAAGAACGCGAGCCCGCCGTGCACCGCCAACAAGGCGATCCAAAAGCCTGACGGGCCGAACAGGCCCAGCGAACTGGTGGCCACGATCGGCCCGGCGATGGCGCCGAGTCCGTTCACCATGATCGTCGCTGCGCTCGCTGCGACCAGCTTGTCCTCTGGGACGACGTCGTTCACGTGGCTCACGGACAGCGAGTACATCGGATAGGTCATCCCCCCGAAGACGAGCGCAATCAACAGGAAGGGCGCACCCAACGGGTCCACCTCGACGGCGATGCCGGCGGCGATCGCTGCCATCGTGGTGACACCCAGAATGACTCGCCTTCGAGAGATTCGATCCGAGAGAGCTCCCAGCGGCCACTGGAAGACCAACTGACCGATGAGCGTGACAGCGATGAAGAGACCGACGCGCGCTGCGCCCATCCCGGCCTCCAGGCCGTAGACCGGTCCGCCCGACAGCAGGGCGCCATTCGATGTGCCCGTCACTGCGGCAGCAGTCATGCCCAGCGGTGCAGCCTTGAACAATTCCCGGATCGGCACACCGGTCGGCTCTTCGAATGCCGGAGCCCTCGTCGGCGTGAGCGAGATCGGGACGACTGCGAGCGAGACGAGCACCGAGGCCAGGATGAACAGCTTGAAACCACCTGGATCATCGAACCGCAGCAGCCCCTGGCTTCCCGCCATCGCCAGGGAGAACGTGAGCATGTAGACCGACAACAGCTTCCCGCGGTTGGCGTTGGTCGAGGCGCCATTCAGCCAGCTCTCTGCGACGATGTAGAGACCTGCGAGGCAGAAACCGGTGATGATTCGAAAGAAGCCCCAGGCGAACGGATTGATCACGATCAGATGGGCCAGTGTCGCCGTCGAAGCGAGCGAGGCGAGCCCGGCGTAGACCCGGACGTGACCCACCTGCCACATCAACTTCGGGGTGAGCGTTGAACCGAACAGGAAGCCGACGAAGTATCCCGACATCACGAAGCCCGTCACCGCCGGAGGGAATCCCTCGAGCGTCGCACGGACACCGATGAGTGTCCCCTGAAGTCCGTTCCCCAACATGATGAGCGCCATCGCCAGGAACAACGGCCATGCATGGAAGACGGCCTGGGTGGTGGAGCCCTCACGGACCTGGGCGATGCGCATGACGCGCGGCACCCTAG
>CBDTXZ010000097.1:0-11505 GCA_965364515.1 uncultured bacterium | reverse complement strand
CCGGCTTCACCTTGATCCATGCCGAGCCACGCCGACCGGCCTCGTAAGACGAAGACGGATCCTTGACCATCACTCCTTCGTGGCGGAGCGCTCGCGCCTCGGTGAGGAACCGCTCCGCCTCCTCGGCGTCGGCGGTGGCGATCTGGGGGATGAGCGTCTCCGGCGGCACCACGGCAGCCAACAACGCCCGGCGCTCGACCAGCGGCCGGTCGATGACGTCGTCGCCGTCGAGGTGGAGGATGTCGAACCAGAACGGCTGGA
Source organism: uncultured bacterium (assembly GCA_965364515.1). Lineage (GTDB taxonomy): Bacteria > Actinomycetota > Acidimicrobiia > Spongiisociales > ZC4RG35 > JAHEDH01. The sequence continues at coordinate 11,244 of CBDTXZ010000097.1, read as the reverse complement.
GCTCCAACCTGCCCGACGGCCCATCGGAGCCGAACTCGCTCATCGTCTGCTCGAATGGCATCGGTCCGCCGTCGACGGCCAGCGCCATCGACTCACCGTCGAGGATGACCGAAGCCACGTCGAGGCCCCGCAGGCCGGCGACGATGCCGGGCAGCCGGTCGGTGACGTCGTTGAGGTTCCGTGTGAAGATCCGGACGTCGTCGCCAGATCGATGGGCTTGGATCCGAGTGCCGTCCAGCTTCCACTCGACGACGGCGTCGCCCATCTGGTCGATGGCGGATCCGACATCGGGCGCCGAGGCGGCGAGCATCGGCTGGACGGCCGTCAGAACCGACATGCCGACCTCTGCGAGTCCCGGCTCGCCGGATGAAGCCGCAACCACCCCCGTATGACCCAGGTCGCCGCTCAACATGGCGGCCCGTCGCACGGCGGCGACCGGAACCTCGAACGCCGAGGCGAGGGCGTCCACCATCACCCCTTCCAGCGCACCCTGCCTGAGCTCACCGGTGAGCAGCCTCCGTAGGAAGTCGATCTCGTCGGGGGTCGCCCGGGCGACCAGTTCCTCGAGCGCCAAGGACCGGCGTTGCTGAGAGCCGGGGCCCGAGATCGACGGATAGCCCTCGAGGAACTCGTCCACCTCGGCGACATGGAGTCCAGGCGGGTTTCGATCGGTGGCCGACAGGTCGGCTACCGCCGCCCAGCCGATGCCCACCCGGCCCTGCCGCGGCACTCCCGACAGGAAGCCGACAACGATCGGGATCTCGTCGACGGGGGTACGGGCCAACAGGGCGGCGATCGCCTCGGACTTGGTCTTGCGGCTGCGGGTCGCAGAGATGGCGTTCGATACTTCGGTGATCTCCGAGAGGAGCATCAGCCGGCGAGAAGGTCGACGCCGAATGCTCGAAGCAGGCGGGCGAGCGGCGCCAGTGGCAGACCGATCACGTTCGAGGGCGACCCATGGACCGACTCGACGAGGATCGCTCCCAGGCCGCCGAGACCGTACGAACCGGCCTTGTCGAGCGGTTCGCCGCTGGCCACATAACCGGCGATCTCGACGGCCGTCAGCGGAGAGAAGGTCACTTCGGAGATTTCGACGGTCGATTCGATCCGCTCACCGGACCGGACCGCGACTCCGGTCATGACCGTGTGGCGCTCGCCTTCGAGGGCGGTGAGCATCGCAATGGCCTCGTTCGGGTGTGCGGGCTTTCCCAGGACATGTCCTTCGAACACGACAACCGTGTCGGCGGCGATGATGACTGCATCTGTGTCGTCGACGACTGCAGCCTTCGATCGAGCGACCCGCTCCACGAACATCGACGGATCCTCGTCCGGGTAGCGGGACTCGTCGACATCCGGCACGACGACCTCGAACCCGAGGCCGATGGACGACAGCAGCGCCCGCCTACGTGGCGAACTGGACGCGAGGACGATTCGCAACGATCAGTCTTTCGGCACGCAGAGGACCGGCCTGCCGCTCGAGAGGATGATCTCCTGGTTCTGACTTCCCATCAGGAGCTTGCCGAGGCGCGACCGGTTCTTGACGGTGATGACGACCAGGTCGACGTCCAGCGCCTCGGCGGCCCGGACGATCTCCTCGGAAGGATCTCCGAAGAAGAGATAGGTGCCCGTAGGAATGCCCGGCGCGACCTCGTCGAGGAGGTCGGTGATCCGGGTCTTGGCCTGCTGCTCGGCCTGCTCACGAAGCTGCTTCGCATCCTGCGCGACCTCCGACGCCTCGAGCGAACCGCTCGTCATCACATGGACGGCGAGAATCGACCCACCCGACTCTCGAGCGAGCGCGGCCGCCATCTCGACTCCGGCGCGAGACGCCTCTTCGAGATCGACTGGGACGAGAATCTTCGAGAACATGACATCCTTTCGGTCTGGGGGTGACGCTAACCGATCACCGGCGGGCGCGGACGCGCAGAAACTCGTTTCTCGAAGTGTCCCGAAGCCGGGTAGCGTCCCTCCGATGCCCGAACCTCTCGTCTCAGCTCGGGGACTCCGCAAGCAATTCGGTGACTTCACCGCCGTCGACGGCATCGACTTCGACGTCCAGCCCGGTGAGGCGTTCGGATTCCTCGGCCCCAACGGAGCAGGCAAGTCGTCGACGATGAAGATGATCGGCGCCGTCTCGCCCATCTCCGGTGGCACCCTCTCGGTGCTCGGCGGAAACCCCGAGACCGAGGGACCTGCGATCAGGGCCCGCCTCGGCGTGGTACCACAGGAGGACAACCTCGACCAGGAGCTCACGGTCGAGGAGAATCTGATGATCTACGGCCGCTACTTCGATCTCCCCCGCAAGGAGATCGCCAGGCGGATCGACGAGCTCCTCGAGTTCGCCCAGCTGACCACCAGACGCAAGGATCGGGTCGAGCCCCTCTCCGGGGGAATGAAACGCCGCCTCACCATCGCCCGGGGGCTCATCAACGAACCCGACCTGATGCTTCTCGACGAGCCGACGACCGGGCTCGACCCGCAGGCCCGGCATGTGCTGTGGGATCGGCTGTACGCCCTGAAGCAGCAGGGCGTGACCCTCATCATCACCACCCACTACATGGACGAGGCCGAACAGCTCTGCGACCGCCTCGTCATCATGGATCAGGGCAGGATCGTTGCCTCTGGCTCCCCCCAAGACCTCATAGACGAGCACACGACCCGCGAGGTGCTCGAGCTTCGCTTCGCCGCTGGTTCGACGCCGCCCGAGGAGTCGGTGTTCGACGGTCTCGCCAAACGAACCGAGATCCTGCAGAACCGAGTCGTTCTCTACACAGACGACGCCGAACGAACTTCGTCTGCGGTCAACGAGCGCGGAATCGCCCCGGAATCGATGCTGGTCCGCAGGTCGTCTCTCGAGGACGTGTTCCTGACGCTCACCGGCAGAAGCCTGATCGACTGATGGTTGCGCCGGTGAAAGGCTCGATGCTGGTGCTCGAGCGGCAGGCACGGGTGTACAAACACACATGGCGCTCGTCGGTCATCTCGACCTTCCTGAGCCCGATTCTCCTGCTGCTGGCGATGGGTGTCGGGCTCGGTTCGCTCGTCGACCAGCGTGACGCTCCCGCAGGCCTGCCCTACCTGACGTGGCTGGCACCCGGGCTGCTCGCTGCGGCGGCGATGCAGACGGCCGCAGGTGACTCGGCGTACCCGGTCATGGCGGGCATCAAGTGGATCAAGTCCTACGACGCCGCCCTGGCCAGCCCGATCGAGGTCCATCATCTCGTGGGGGGCCACGTCGCCTGGGTGCTGACCAGACTCGTCATGGTCTCGGTCGTGTTCGGCGGCGTGATGACGGCGTTCGGCGCAACCACCGTGCCTGAATCCGCGCTGGCGATCGGCCCGGCAGTGCTCACCGGCTTTGCCTTCATCGGACCCGTGACCGCCTACACGGCGGGACTCCAGAAGGAGACGGGTCTCGCTTCGCTGTTTCGCTTCGGGATCGTCCCACTCTTCCTGTTCTCGGGCACGTTCTTCCCGATCAGCCAGCTGCCCGATTGGATGGAGCCGCTCGCATTCCTGACGCCCCTGTGGCATGGCGTCGAGCTGACGCGTTGGGCGGCGCTCGGCCTCGACCCGACCCTCAGCCCCGCCACCCACTCGCTCGTCCTGTTCGCCGTAGGGGCGTTCTTCCCCGTCCTCGCCTACCGCAGACTCGCCGGGAGGTTGATCTCATGAGCCGGACGCTGACCGCACGGACCGTGCCGGTCTCGGCGTTCGCCGGGCTGCGCGCCCACCGGCTGCTCGAACGCAACTTCATGGTCTATCGACGTGCCTGGATCGTCCTCTTCTCGGGCTTCTTCGAGCCGGTCTTCTACCTGTTCTCGATCGGAGTCGGGGTGGGAGCCCTGGTAGGCACCGTGACCCTGTCCGACGGGTCGGTCGTGCCGTACACGACGTTCATCGCGCCGGCGTTGCTGGGGGCATCGGCGATGAACGGTGCGGTCTACGAGTCGACGATGAACATCTTCTTCAAGCTCAAGTACGGCAAGGTGTACGACGCAGTGCTCTCGACGCCCATGAAGCCGGTCGACATCGCGGTCGGTGAGATCACCTGGTCGCTCTTGCGGGGTGGCTTGTACGCGATCGGGTTCATGATCGTCATGACCGCCTTCGGGCTGGTCGAGTCGTGGTGGGCGGTCATGGCGGTACCTGCCGCCCTGCTCATCGGGTTCGCCTTCGCCGCGGTCGGGATGGCAGCCACGTCGTTCATGCGGAGCTGGCAGGACTTCGACATGATCCAGCTGGTCACGCTGCCACTGTTCCTGTTCTCCGCCACCTTCTACCCGCTCGACGTGTACCCGCCGCTGATGCAGAACCTGACGCGCCTCTCGCCGCTCTATCACGGAGTGGAGATCATCCGGGCCGTGACCCTGGGGCGTTTCGACTGGTCGCTCGCCGGCCATGTCGGGTTCCTGGTCGTCATGGGGGCAATCGGCGTGACGATCGCCGCCCGACGCATCGAGAAGCTCCTCCTCAACTAGCTCGAGCTCGGCTCGATCCGACCCGGCACGGCGTCGCTCGACGGCCACCGTGAGATCCCGGGAGTCGGCCAGCGCCAGCCGTGCGGCTCGTCGCTCGGCTCGGCCGATCATGCCTGGTTCATCGGAGACCGGATCACCTCCTCACGCTACCCCTCGACGACCTACTCTCGAACGCAATGATCGACCCACGTGTTCAGATCGAGATGTACGCCTGGATGAGACTCACCAGGACGTTCGACGAGCAGATGGTGGCCATGTGGAAACAGGGTCGCGGGCTCGGAGGAACCTTCAGCGGGAGAGGGCACGAGGCGATCTCGGTTGGTGCCGGGCTGGCTCTCGAACCGGACGACGTCGTCGCTCCGATGCATCGGGATCTCGGCACGTATCTCGTCCGGGGGATGTCGCCGGAGCGGATCTTCGGGAACATGCTGGGCAAGGCCACCGGAGCCAGCCGTGGACGAGATGCGAACCTCCACGGCGTGGGCGACCTGTCGCTCGGGATCATCGGTTTCATCAGCCATCTCCCGCAGTCGCTCCCGACGACGCTCGGCGTCGCGATGTCGTTCAAATACCGCAATCAACCGCGAGTGGCGATGACGTTCGTGGGTGACGGCGGGACCACTGCAGGGGTCTTTCACGAGACACTCAACATGGCCGGGCTGTGGCAGGCGCCATTCGTCCTGATCATCGAGAACAACCAGTACGCCTACTCGACGCCACTTCGCCAGCAGATGCACACCCCGAACTTCACTGAACGAGCCTCCGGCTACGGCGTCGCAACGGCCACCGTCGACGGAAACTCGGTCACCGAGGTGTACGAAGCGTGCCGGCAGGCGTTGGATCGTGCCCGAACCGGCGGCGGGCCGACCGTGATCGAGGCGACCACCATGCGAATGCTGGGACACGCCATCCACGACGGCGCCGAATACGTTCCCCGCAGCCTCCTCGAGCAATGGGAGAAACGCGATCCCGTGGTCGTCCACCGCGCACACCTCGAAGCGTCGGGAATCGCCGGCACTGCGACACTCGACCGGCTCGACGCGGCCGCCCGCGAGCGCATCGACACGGCCATCGCAGAGGCAGAACGGGCACCGATGCCGGATCCGGCAACGCTCCACGACGGTGTCTACGCATGAGCGACAACTTCGGCTTCACCGACACCCCCGCCAGCTCGGGTCGGGAACTGACCTACCTCGAGGCCATCGCAGAAGCCATCCGCCTCGAGATGGAACGGGACGAGAACGTCCTGGTGATGGGCGAAGACGTCGGAGGAGATTTCGGCGGTGCGTTCAAGGTGACGAAGGGCCTGGCCGAGCGTTTCGGCGACCGACGGGTGCTCAACACCCCGATCGCAGAACTCGGATTCACCGGCATGGCAAACGGAATGGCCCTGATGGGGCTGCGACCGATCGTCGAGATGCAGTTCGCCGATTTCATCTCCACGGGCTTCGACTCGATCGTTCAGTTCGCCTCCACCGCCCACTACCGGATGGGTGCGGCGGTTCCGTGGGTGATCAGGGCGCCGTCCGACGGTGGCATCCGGTCAGGTCCGTTTCACTCTCAGAATCCCGAGGCGTGGTTCGTGCACACGCCCGGCCTGAAGGTCGTGGCACCGGCGACTCCCGCCGACGCCAAGGGCCTGCTGGCCGCAGCCGTACGCGACGACAACCCGGTCGTCTTCTTCGAGTCCAAGCCCCTCTATCGCTCGCTGAAAGCCCACGTACCCGACGGGGAGCACGTCGTCCCGTTGGGAACGGCCGAGCTGAGGCGCCCGGGCACCGACGTGACGGTGATCACCTACGGCTCGCTCGTCCACGTCGCGCTCGATGCGGCCGGCATCGTCGAAGCCGAAGGGATCTCGACGCACGTCCTCGACCTCCGATCCCTCAAACCGCTCGACATCGACGCCGTCCTCGAGGCGGCTGCAACCACCGGGAAGGTGATCGTGGCACATGCCGCAAACCGGATGGCCGGCGTCGGAGCGGAGGTGGCGTCGCTGATCGCCGAGCACGGATTCGAATCTCTCGACGGGCCGATCGTCCGGCTCGGCGGCGCCGACACCCCCGTTCCGTTCAGTCCCCCACTCGAGGATGCCTACCGACCCGGCTCCGACGATCTCGTAGAAGCGATCCGTCGCCTGGCCGCGTACTGAGCGCCGAAGAAGCAGGCATCGCTACGCTCGACGGATGGGCGTCACGATCCACGGAGCCTCGGTCAAGCGGCTCGAAGACCCGCGGTTGATCAGCGGCGGCGGCGAATTCCTCGCCAACCGCACGGTGGACGGCGAGCTCTGGATGTACGCGGTCCGATCCGACGTGCCCCACGCGGTCGTGACGTCGATCGATACGGCAGAGGCCGAGGCGATGCCGGGTGTGGCAGGCGTCTTCACCCACGCCGATTTCGGCCACATGCTCATGCCGATCGACGCGCCGAAACAGCCGGAACCCACTCGACGGCCGCTCATCACCGACAGGGCGAGGTTCGTCGGTGACATCGTCGCCGTGGTCGTCGCCGAGACCGCCACACAGGCGCAGGACGCCGCAGAGGCCATCTGGCCCGAGTACGACATTCTGGATCCCATCACCGACGTCGAGGCGGCCTTCGACGCCGACGCTCCGATCCTCTTCCCGGATCTGGGAACGAACCTCATCTACGACAGGGGCACCGACACGATCGACGACCTCCACTCAGTCGCCGACGTCGTCGTCCACGCCCGGATCCGACACCAACGGGTCGCCGCCATCCCACTGGAACCGAACAACGCGCTGTCGATCCCGAGAGCGGACGGCGGACTCGACATCTGGGCGGGCACCCAGCAGGTTCACGGACACAGAAACGCCATCTCCACTGCGCTCGGGATCGACCGGAATCTCCTCCATGTCAAGGTCCCGGACATGGGAGGCGGCTTCGGCGCCAAGATCTACTGCTACCCGGAACAGGCGCTGACCGCGGCGATCGCCCTGCGCCTGAAGCGCCCCGTGCGCTGGCAAGAGACCCGATCAGAGAACCTGCGTGCGATGACTCACGGTCGCGCCCAGATCCACGACATCGAGATCGGGGCAACCGATGACGGTCGGATCACCGGTCTGCGGGTGCTCGCCACCCAGGATGCCGGCGCCTACCCCCTGTACGGCGCCTACATGCCGAACTTCACACAGCGCATGGCCTCGGGGCCCTACGCCATCCCGCGCATCGAGTTCCGCTGGCGGACCGCCGTCACCAACACCACGCCGGTCCACGCCTATCGAGGTGCCGGCCGGCCCGAGGCGACGGTCGATCTCGAGCGGGTCATCGACATGCTCGCGGACCGGCTCGGGATGGACCCCGCCGAGATTCGCCGACGCAACTTCATCACCCCCGAACAGTTCCCCTACACGACCGCGACCGACGAGCTCTACGACTCGGGTGACTATCGGGCTGCACTCGATCGAGCGCTCGACATCGCAGGCTATTCGGGGCTCCGTACCGAACAGCGGCGGCGACGGGATGGCGAGGGCCGCCAACTCGGGATCGGTATCGGCAGCTATGTCGAAGTGACCGCACCTGGCGGCCGTAAGGACTGGGGCCGAGTCGAGGTGCACGCCGACGGCACGGTCACGATCTTCTCGGGCGCCTCTTCCCACGGCCACAGCCACGAAACCACCTTCACCCAGCTCGTCGCGCAGGTGCTCAAGGTCCCGGTCTCCGATGTCGCCTTCGTCCAGGGCGACACCGACTCCGTCGTGCGAGGGGGCGGCACGATGGGCTCGCGATCGATGCAGATGGCAGGAACTGCGCTGTTCCGGGCGGGCGAAGCCGTGATCGACAAGGCGCGCGCGATCGTCGCACACGCGGCGGAGGCGTCCGTCGACGACGTGGTCCAGTTCGACGACGGAACGATCGGAGTGGTCGGAGTGCCAGACACCGGACGGTCCCTCGCCGAGATCGCTGCGATGGCGACGGATGCGGCGCTCATTCCCGACGACATGGATCCGGGGCTGTCAGCTGACGACCTCTGGGTCCAGGAGGAGGCCAGCTTTGCGTTCGGCACCCATGTCTCCATCGCCGAAGTCGACACCGAGACCGGTGACGTCCGCCTGCTCAGACACGTGGCTGTCGACGACTGCGGGACGATCTTCAATCGGATGGTCGTCGACGGTCAGGTTCAGGGCGGCATCGCCCAGGGAGTCGGGCAGGCTCTGCTCGAGGAGTTCCGATACGACGAGTCGGCCAACCCGACGAGCGGCAACTTGACCAGCTACCTCCTGCCAACCGCCGTCAACCTGCCGCCCATCGCCATCGACCACACCGAGACCCCGACACCGCAGAACGTGCTCGGGGCAAAGGGCATCGGCGAGGCGGGCACGATCGGGTCGACTCCGGCCGTGCTGAACGCCGTCATCGACGCGATCCGCCACCTCGGAGTCGAACACCTCGACATGCCGCTCACGCCTTCGAAGCTCTGGACTGCGATCAACCGCGGCTGACCGAGGTTTGTGCCCTCGGGTCGTCGGGTAGTCCCTGTGTACCGACCCCGAGGAAGTGAATTCCCATGCAAACCACCGTTGAACGCTCGATCGACCTCACCGTTCCGGTCAGCACGGCCTACAACCAGTGGACGCAGTTCGAATCGTTCCCACAGTTCATGGAGTCGGTCACTGCGGTCGAGCAGATCGACGACGAGCTCACCGAATGGCGGACCGACGTCAACGGCATCGAGCGAACGTTCATCGCCAGGATCACCGAGCAGACACCCGACCAGCGCATCGCCTGGACGACCATCGAGGGGCCCCGGCAGGCCGGTGTCGTCACGTTTCACGAACTCGCCGATGGCGAGACCCGGGTCATGTACCAGATGGACTTCCAACCGGAGGGCATCGTGGAGAAGTCGGGAGCAGCGCTCGGAGTCGTCGAGCGTCAGGTCGAAGGCGATCTGGAGCGATTCAAGAAGTTCATCGAAGCACGCAAATCGGAGACCGGCGCCTGGCGTGGATCGATCGACTGAGATGCACACGCCGGGCCTGCCGATCGACGGAATACCCGCCGCTATCGACACGTTCTCCACCCTCGACCACTCGAGGTTCGAATGAGCACAGACATCGTCATGTACGGCGCCGATTGGTGCGGCGATTGCCGCCGATCCAGGGCGTTCTTGGATTCGAACGACGTTGCGTTCACCTACATCGACTTGGAGGAGCATCCCGACCAGATGTCGGCGGTGACAGCGCGTAACAACGGACTTCGCTCCATCCCGGTCATCGTGTTCGAGGATGGCACCCATCTCACCGAACCCACCAACGATCAGCTCAGATCGAAGCTGGGCCTCTCCTAGCGCTCGGCGACCACATCGGCCTCGACCCGCGCTTCGCTCGGGACGATCGGCAGCGCTGCGAGCGTCAGCCCGGCGGCGACCACGTACGGGACCGGAAGGCCGATCGCGAACAGGGCGCCACCCGCTGCCGGACCGACCACCCTGGCCAGACCGCCCGCCGACTGCTGCACTCCGAGGGCGACGCCGCTCGTCCCCGGGGCTGCACTCCCTGCGATGGCGGACGCAATCGTCGGGGTGATGAAGCCTTGACCGAGTGCCAGGATCGCCAGTCCGGGCACGAGCAGACTCCACGATTCGGCAATCGACAGGAGCACGAAGCCGACGACGTTGAGGACGAGCCCGATACGAATCAGCGCTCGCTCGCCCACCAGATTCGTTGCCGGCCCGATCAGGCCGGCTTGCGTGGCCACGAGCAAGAGGCCGAGCCCGGCGAACACGAACCCGATCTCGGCTTCGCCCACCCCCAGCCGAGCCTCCGCGAGCAGCGAGAACGTCGCCTCGAACGCCGCGAATGCGGTCATTCCCACGAAGGTGAGAACCACGAGACGAGCTACCGGACCCGAGAGATCTCGGATCGACCCGGCGGGCGATTCCGCCGCCGCCACGACCCGCGTCTCGGGAACCCTGACCCATGTTGCGATCGCGTTGACTGCCGAGATCCCGGCGGCCAGGAAGAACGGGACGGCCGGCCCGCCGAGAGCCGCCAGCGACCCGACGACCGGACCGATCACGAAGCCGAATCCGAATGCCGCACCGAGGAGTCCCATCAGACGCGGCCGCTGCTCGGGGGAGGCCAGGTCTGCGATGGTTGCGCGGGCGACCGCAACGCTTGCGCCGGAGGCTCCGTCGAGGATCCGGCCGACGAAGAGCACGGTGAGCGAGCCGGCCAGTCCGAGGACGAGGCTGCCAAGCGCCGAACCCACGATCGTGACCACCAGGACCGGCTTTCTGCCTACCCGGTCCGAGATCCGTCCCCACACCGGAGAAAGAGCGAACTGCGCCAATGAGTAGGCCGCGAACAGCACACCGATCACGGCCGGCGAGGCGCCGAACGAGTCGGCGTACAGCGGGAGGAGCGGGATGATGATCCCGAACCCGAGCAGGTCCATGGCCACGGCGGTCCAGATCGCCCAGAACCCCTCAGGCGTACGCCGCTCAGCCATGCGGCACATCGCCGTCCGATGCATCCGACCTGTGTACCGGCGGAGGCGAACAGATCCAGCGCATGGGGTGCATGAGCCCAAACTAGATGACCAGGACACCGAGACCGGATCTCCTGGCTTCGGCCACGAGAGCGGCCAGGGCCGAGTCTGAGTCGGGAAACGCTTTCAGCTCCGGGCTCGAGCTTCGAATCCGGGGCCCAGCCGGGTCTACGCTCCAATCGATGAGTCAGCGAGCAGACGTGGTGGTGATCGGCGGGGGCATCGCCGGGGTGTCCGTTGCGGCCGAGCT
>CBDTXZ010000096.1:0-11532 GCA_965364515.1 uncultured bacterium | reverse complement strand
CGCTCAGACGGTGATCGAGATCGGCTCGAACGGATCGAGCGTGAACGTGAATTCGTGGCCATCGGTCACCGAGACGGGAGGGATGACCGAACCGGTGATGATCACGTCGCCGGCCCTGAGTCGCTCCCCGGCGGACTCGAGTGTCGAGGCAACTGTCGACACGATCCACGGATAGGGCCCGGTGATCGCCTCGAGGGCAGTCACCGGTTCCAATTCTGTGCCGTCGATGGAGATCCTCGCCGTCACACCCGAGATGTCGAGGCCGGCACGTCGGATGTCTCGTCGTCCGAAGACCACACCGCGATGAAAGATGTCTCCCGCCATGATGTCGGGAACGCGATCCGGAGCGACCGGTAGGTTCACGTCGGCGACCTCGATTGCCGGTCCGACTGCGGCCACGGCTGCTGCAGCCTCGTCTTCACTTGCGCCGCCACCGAGATCGGTGCCCATCCAGACGGCGACCTCGAATTCCACGACGCCTCGGGTCCATTCCGACGTCTGGAACTCGGCGCCACTCTCGAAGACCGTCTCGTCGGTGAGATAACCGAGCAGTGGAGCGGTGATCCGCATCAATTCGAGTGAAGCCGGAGCGCCGAAGCCCACCTTCCAGCCGACGTGGCCCGCGCCCCCCGAGAGGGCTGCCGAGCGAGCCAGTAGTTGACGCTTCAGACCCTCCGCCACTCTCGGGTCTTCCCAGGGATCGCTCACGGTTCGAGATCCGGGTCGACCTGGTAGCCGGACGCCTCCAGCGAGCCGGCGCCGTTCCAGCCCCACACCAGCACGACATCGTCATCGCCGGTGTTGTCGAATCCGTGGTACCTCCCGCGGGGTGTCCACACGACATCTCCTTCGGAGGCGGCCTCTGTGCCGTCATCCGTGTAGATGTGCCCCACGCCACGCAGCACGACGAAGAATTCGTCGGCGTTGCGGTGGAGATGCCGATCGTGTCGTGCTCCGGGCGGGAGGATGGTCCACCCGAGGAGGAAATCGTCGGCTCCGGTCTGGACGCTGTCGAGCAGGAACTGGACCCGCATGTCGATCCAGCCTTCGTCCTCTCTCAGGCCTCCGACAATTGGCACGTCGGCGAGGTTCTTGTGGATTCGATCGCTCATCGCATCCCCGCGAGGAGGTGGTAGACGTCGAACACGGTGACGAAGTCTCGATGGTCGATCCCGAGTCCCCGGCACGCGTTGAGCAGTTCGTTGGCCACTGCTCCCAGCGGTGCGGGTGAACCCTGCCTGCGGGCGACCTCGAGTGCGAGGATCATGTCCTTCTGCTGCAAGGTGACGTCTGCGAGTGGTTTGTCGGGCATCTCGAGGATGAACGGGCCCCGATATCCCATCACCGGTGACGCCACCACGCTCTTGAGCATCGCGTCCACTGCCACCTGGCGATCGACACCGCCCTTCTCGGCGAGTGCGACCGACTCGCAGAACACGACCATCTCCACGATGAGCGTCAGGTTGATCGCGACCTTCATCTGCACGGCCGTCCCCGATGGGCCGATGTAACTCACTTTGGAGCCGATGTCTGAGAGCACAGGCGTCACCTTCTCGAACGCCTCGCGATCGCCACCGACCATCGTGGAGGCGGTTCCCTGCGCAACGGTCACCGGGCTCCCCGACAGCGGGGCATCCAGCATCGTGAGACCTCGCTCCTCGAACAGGGCCGAGACGTTGCGGCTGACCAGTGGATCGATGGTCGACATGTCGAGATAGACACCATCTGACCCGAGTCCGGAGATGACACCGTCGTCACCGAGAGCGATCGCCTCGACCGCCTCGGCGTTCGTCACCATCGAGAAGACGAGTTCGGATTGCTCGGCCACCGCTCTCGGTGATTCGGCCCATCTCATTCCCTGGTCGATGAGGCCGTCTGCTTTCGACCGGGTGCGGTTCCACCCGGTCACATCGTGCCCGGCGGCCAGAAGCCGCGGAATGATGACTTGGCCCATGTCGCCGAGTCCTATCCATCCCAGTTTCATCAGGTGCTCCCTTTGCTCGTCGTGTGTGGCTCTCGGCGGTTCACGTGGCGAACCCCGGGTCTTCGATGCCGGCGATGTCCTCGCGGAATCGTTCCTTCATCTCCGGCCAGGTGATCTCACCCGTCCAGACGCGGATCGCCTCGACGAAGTGCCAGAGCAGGTAAGGATGGGCTCCGAGCCGGTAGAGCTCGGCGTGGTCGCGAGACACGAACGCCGACCGCTCCGTATCGGTGAAGCTTCCGGCGTCCGGTAGAGGCAGTCGAGAGGCGGCGGCGCGCTCCTCCCAGGCGGCGACGTACGACTCCGTGTCCGCGACGTAGTCTCGGATCGCCTGGTCCGATCCCTCGACGAAGCTCATGAACTTGTCGATTTCGAAGCGGCTCACGGATCCCACCAGAAGAACGGTCCGTTGGCGAACCTCGACGGTGTGCCCTCGGCGACGGTTGCGGATCCACCTGCGGCGGCGAGTGCCGTGATGAAGTTGAGGAACTGCCCGGTCACGTTCCCGGCGGCTGCCAGCCTCTCGAACGTGCATCCTGCGATCGCAGCGTCCAGATCCCCCTCGGCCATCCACCGCACGGCCGAGTCGTCGAACGCCTGGTCGGGAGATCCCCCGCCCAGGAACTGCCTGGGGCCCCCGATCTCGGTTGCCAGGTGACCGGATGCGATGAGGGCCACTCGGCGATCCATCGGGGCCGACTCGATTCGGCGACGGAGGTATCCGCCGAGTGCGGCGTACCGCTCGGCTCGCGGGATGGGCGGAATGTTGGCGTTGGTGTGGATCGGGACGATGGGGATGTCCAACTCTGGAGTGAGGAACTTGGCGGGGAGCGTGAACGAGTGATCGAGCACCCACTCGTTCGACATGGCGAAGTCGATGTCGGGCTGGAGCTCGGAGCCACCGAGCAGCCAGCCTGCCAGCTCAGGGTCTCCTGTCATGCTCCACGGCTCGAGGCCGAACGTCCTGATCTCGTTCTCGAAGGTGCAGGCAAATCGTTCCGCCTTTCCGATGCAGAACGCCGGTGAGTTCGCCCAGCCGAATTGGCGAAGGTGGTCGGAACCGACCACCACGAGCGCGTCGACTCGGGCGTCGGCGATGGCCTGGGAGAAGCGGGCGAAGTTGTCGCTGGTTCGTACCAGGTCGGCGGGCACAGGATCGGTGTTCATGGTTCGCCACAGCAGCGGGTTGTGTGGGACTCCGAGAATGACTGCGAGCTCAGCCACGGCGGCTCGATCCATCAGGTCGCGCTCCGACCGGTGGGCCATGCTCGATGCGGCTCGAAGCCCCATGGGCCATGGCCACGTGCTCCTTCGGGTCACTCACCGTGGTGACTGTACTGCAATCGATTGTGGGGCGTCCGTCCGAGCGGTGGGTAGTTCAGACGGAGTCGAGGAAGGCCAGCGTGCGGCTCCACAGCTCGGCCGCAGCGGCAGGGGCGTATCGCTCCGGCCTGGTGTGATCGCCGAAGGCATGGCGAGTGCCGGGAAAGGAGTCGAGCGTGACGTCGTTGTCGCTGTGGCGAAGGGCATCACACAGCGGAGGCAGCGTGTCGTTGACTCGATCGTCGTCCTGGGCGTACGCCACGTACACCGGGCAGCGGATGCGGTCGATCCGGGAGGGATCCGGTCCGATCCCGTACCAGAGCACAGCCGCGTCGGGAGTGCGGTGGGTGATCACGCGCCAACCCATTTCGGCTCCGAAGCAGAATCCAACGACGGCGAGGCGTTCCTCTTGTCGCGTGAACCAGTCGTACGCGGCCAGGAGATCGGACAGGTGGGTGTCTTCGTCGATTTGTCGGGTTGAGACCGATGTCGGATCGTCGGCATGGGCCGGGGTTCCGCCGATCCGGGTGAGGAGGTCGGGAGCCACGACGCGGTGGCCCCGATCCGACAATCGTCCGATCACGTCGAGCATGCCGGGGACGAGGCCCCGATTCTCGTGGATCAGGAAGACCGGGATCCGATCTCGACCAGGGGCGTCGATCGCCCGGAGCGCGATGTCCGAGCCGGGAACGACGATCGAGTCCGTCACCGCTTGCGGATGAGTGTCAGGCCGTCGTAGACGGGCAGCATCACGACGTCCACGCCTGGATGCTCGTTGACGTGCCGGTTGAACGTTCGCAGCGCCGCGGCATTGCTGTCTTCGGTCTCGGCGTCCAGAACGAGCCCACGCAGCAACGTGTTGTCGGCGACGATCAGGCCTCCCGAATCCATCATCGGGAGCACCGTCTCGAAATAGCCGATATAGCCCGGCTTGTCCGCATCGAGGAAGACGAGGTCGAAATGGGCATCTGGCATCGCGGCGAGCGTCTCGGCTGCCGGGCCGATGTGGAGCGTGATCCGTTCCGACACACCGGCTGCCTCCCAGTGCTCTCGGGCGATCGCACCGGTCTCGGGATCGATGTCGAGGCAGGTGAGGTGTCCATCTTCGCCGAGACCCTCGGCGATGAGCATCGAGGAGAGCCCCGTGAACGTGCCGATCTCCAGGACATGGCGGGCACCCGTGATGCGGGTCAACATCCTCAGGGCGATCGCCTCCTCTGGCGGCACCTGATACAGCGACAACTCTGGCACGCGGGTGTCCGTGGCCTCGATGAGGGCGAGGTGATGCGCCTCCAGCGGCTCGGAATGATCGAGCACGTATCGCTGCAGCTCGGGCGTGCCTTCGATCGCTTTGCGTTGCATGCCTCTCCTGGTTCTCTGCCCGCCATCGTACGGGGTCGCGTCCCTAGGATTCCCGGGATGCAGTCGACACCGAACATCGCTCAGATGGAAGCGTCGGGTTGACGGTGTGAAGGCCGCCGTGACGACTTCCGCCGGAGGGCCGATCGAGGTCCGTGACCTCCCCGACCCCGAGCGGCGCTCCGGTGAGGTGATGGTCAGGGTGATGGCGGCGAGTGTGAACCGTCTCGATCGGATGGTGTTCGAGCGTGGCGTCGGACCTGGGGGGCCCGTGACCTTCCCGCTGGTCCAAGGCATCGATGCGGCCGGAATCGTGGAGGCGGGCTCCGGGTCGTTGCCGACCGGGCTCAGAGTGGTGGTGAAGCCGTCGATCGCCTGTCGTCGCTGCAGATGGTGCCGGGCGAGTCGATGGGCGGACTGTCCCGACGCCACATCCTTCGGGGTCGACCGCCAAGGGGGTTTCGCAGAGCTGCTCGCAGTCCCGAGAGCGAACCTCGTCAAGCTCCCCGACGAGGTGTCGTTCGTGTCGGGTGCCGCTGCCGCACACACCCATGCCGTCGCCCTCCGAATGATTCGCTCCGCCGGTGACCTTCCCTCCGACGCGATCGTGCTGGTGACCGGCGCCGGTGGCGCCCTCGGGACCGCCGTCGTCCAGATGGCCACCGCACTGGGGCTCCGGGTCATCGCCACGGCGTCGACCGATGAGAAACTCCTGGCCACACGGGACCTCGGCGCACTCGTCGGTCTGAATCGCGTGACAGGCGACCTCGTCGAGGACGTGATGGTCAGCACGGGCGGGAATGGCGTCGATCTCGTCCTCGAGACGACTGGGGCCCCAGAGGTCATCACCGAGGCCCATCGCTCGCTTGGTCGATGCGGGGCGTTGGTCCTCGTTGCTGCCGCCCCCGGCGCCAAGCTCGAGATCGATGCCCTCGAGACGTACCGCTCTCGCCATCGGGTCATCGGATCCGCGAATTCGAACCTCACCGACTTCACCGACACATATCGGATGATGGCCGAACACGGCATCGAGCCGGTGGTTGCCGAGACCCACCCGTTGGCGGACATCGCCACGGCGATGGAGGCGGTCGCGGATCGCAGCCGAATCGGCAAGGTCGTGATCGAGATCGGACCCGGCACATGAGGGTCGATCTGGGGAAGCTGAGAGCGAACGTCGAGTCGACGACAGAACTCCTCCAGGCCGATGAGACGGCCGGCCATGTCCGGCCCAGGGTGGTGACCCGGCTCGTGTCGAACGTCAACGCCCGTTCCGAGTTCGTCCAATACGACAAAGAATTCGCATTCGAGTGCGACGAGTCCGAAGGCCGCGCCGGTGGCGGAGCCGCGCCCAGCCCACTTCGATACTTCCTCTCGGGGCTCGCGTTCTGCCAACAGGTCTGGTACGCAAAAGGGGCAGCCCTCGTGGGGTGTGAGATCGAGGAGCTTCGGATCGACGTGTTGACGTACATGGACATGCGAGGAGAACACCTCATCGACGGGATCCCGCCGAACCCGCAATGGATCGTGATCGATGCGGACGTCACGACCCCCGGCACCGACGAGCAGGTGCTGGCGATGGTCGACGAGGCGAACGCCCGGTGCCCCGTGTACAGCCTCGTCGTCAAGGCCATCCCGGTCTTCGAGAGGATCTCTCGGAACGGGCGTCTGCTTCGCGACACCGTGCCTGACGGACTCGACGCATGAGCGGCGCGTTGGAAGGAGTGCGGGTCCTGGAGTTGTCCCGCTACATCGCCGCTCCCGTCACCGGGAAGCTGCTGGGTGAGTTCGGCGCCGACGTCGTCAAGATCGAGTCGCCCGGGACGGGCGACCCGATGCGTCACTGGCAGTCGGGTGACCGGGCCCACAGTCCGCAGTTCGCCGTCTACAACCGGACCAAACGCGGCATCACCCTCGATTTGAAGCGTCCGCGTGGCGTCGAGACCTTCCTCCGACTCGCCGCCACCGCCGACGTCGTCGTCGAGAACTTCCGGCCAGGCGTCATGGACCGATTGGGAGTCGGCTGGCCGGTGCTGTCGGAGCGCAACCCCCGGCTCATCTACTGCGCCATCACGGGGTTCGGTCCAACCGGCCCCTACGTCGATCGGCCGGCCTACGACACGGTGATCTCGGCGATGGGCGGGCTGTTCTCTCAGTTGATCGATCTCGAGCGACCCCAGCCCGTCGGCCCGGCATTCTCGGACCTCCTCGCCGGGCTCACTGCTGCCCACGGGATCCTCGCGGCGCTGCATGCGAGAGAGCGGACCGGTCGCGGTCAACTGGTCGACGCCTCGATGCTCAGGGCGGTGGTTGGCCTGCTCGCCGAGCCCGGATCGGTGTTCCTCGACCAGGGTCAGGACACGGTCTCGAACACTCGACAACGGCGAGCGCAGGCGTACGGGATGGTTTCGAGCGACGGCCTTCCGTTCGTCGTGCACATGTCCGTCCCCGAGAAGTTCTGGCTGGCGGTGACGGAGGTGTTCGACGTGATCGAGTTGCGAACCGACGAGCGGTTCGCCGACCGGATGGCCCGTCACGACAACTACGCCACCCTCGATCGGATCCTGAAGTCCGCTGCGCTTCGTCGCACCCGCGCTGATTGGTTCCGGCTCCTCGAGGATGCAGATGTCCCGCACGGCCCGATCAACTCGTTCGTAGACGTCTTCGAAGACCCCCAGGTCGCAGAGTTGGGCATCATCGAAGAGATCTCGATGCCGGCCGGTGAGCGAGATCTCAAACAGGTCGGTCCTTCTCTGCGGCTGTCGGAGAATCCGCTGCGGGTCGAGCCGCCGGCACCGAACCTCGGTCAGCACACAGCGGAAGTGCTCAGAGAGGCCGGTCTCACAACCGACGAGATCGCCGATCTCGAAGACGAAGGAGTCATCTGATGTCGCTGCACATCGACGACGTGATCGCCATCGATGTTCACACGCACCCTCAGACCGAGGAGTTCCTGGCCGCGATGGGAGCTCGGCGGCGACAGATGGGAGAGCACTTCGGGAGTGAGCGGCAGCCGGTCTCGTTCGCCGAGCAGGCCGATCTCTTCCGCGACCGGAGAATGATGGCGGTGTTGTGCAACTCGGACGACGAGACCATCTCGGGTGTCCCCGGAGCTCCGAACGACCTGATCGGTGCTGCGGTCGAGTCACACCCCGATGTCTTCATACCGTTCGCCGGCATCGACCCACACAAGGGTGAAGCCGCCATCAGCGAGATCAGGCGTTGCCACGCCGAGTTCGGGATCATGGGGATCGGCGAGCTCAATCCGGTGCGCCAGAAGTTCTTCCCGAACGACCCAGCGTTCTATCCGATCTGGGAGGTGTGTCAGGAACTGGGCATCGTCGTCATGTTCCACATGGGTTTCGCCGGCTCCGGCGCGGGGCGTCCCGGGGGCATGGGCTACAAGCTGGACGCGGCCAGGGCGATCCCCCATCTCGACGACATGGCAGCGGACTTCCCCGAGCTGCAGATCATCCATGCACACCCGGGTTGGCCGTTCCATCACGAGGCGCTCGCCGCGTGTTGGCACAAGTCGAATCTCTGGATCGACCTATCCGGGTTCGCCCCGAAGTACTTCCCGGACGAGGTCGTCCACTACGCCAACACACTGATCCAGGATCGCGTGCTGTTCGGGACGGACTGGCCGGTGATCGGGATCGATCGGTGGCTCGAAGAGTTCGCCCAGCTCCCGATGAAGGACTCGGTCCGTCCGAAGATCCTCAAGGAGAACGCCCGCAGATTGTTCGGGATCTGAGCCTCGTGAACGGTGCCGGAAACAAATCCGTCGCTTTTGGTTGAAACTCCTGCCACAGAGAAGTAGCTTCGTTTCTGCAAACGATTGCGATAGGTGCGAAGGTTCGGAGCCGAGCGCCGTGCCGCTGCCAGGAAAGTGAGTGCCGACCAGGTGCCGAGGAGTCGATGAACGTGTCGAACGCGACCGCCAATCCCCGTGGGAATCCGCTTGTCGTTGCCGAGAACCTGACCGTCGGGTACGAACTCGAGCGGGAGCGCAAGCTGTTGACGGCGCTCACCAACATCAACCTGACGATCCACGAAGGCGAGTTCATGGTCCTCGTAGGGCCGTCGGGTTGTGGAAAGACGACATTCATCAACGCAGTGGCGGGTCTCCTCGAGCCGTGGGAGGGTTCGGTGACGTACGCCGGCAAGCCCATCAAGGGGACGTCCAAGGACCGGTCCATGGTGTTCCAGAGCTACGCGGTCATGCCTTGGAGAACGGTCGAGCAGAATGTTCGGATGCCATTCGAGTTCCGAGACAGCGGGCTCCCTGACTCCGAGATCAAACAGCGCGTACAGAGCATGATCAACGACGTCGGTCTCCAGGGATTCGAGCAGTCGTATCCGCACGAACTCTCCGGAGGAATGCGTCAGAGAGTGGGTATCGCCCGGGCGATGGTCACGCAACCGAAGCTGCTGCTGGCGGATGAGCCGTTCGGAGCGCTGGACGCCATGACCCGCGAGGTGCTTCAGGCGCAGCTCGAGAAGCTCGTCATGGAGGCGAAACAGACGGTCATCTTCATCACGCATTCGATCGACGAGGCCATCAGCCTCGGAGACCGAATCGCCGTCATCTCGCAGCGTCCGGGCACGGTTCGTGAGATCGTCGAGGTCGGCCTCGAACGGCCGCGACTCGCAGAGGGAGAGATCACGAGTCATCCCGAATACGGCCAGCTGCGCCAACACCTCTGGAGTCTCGTCAAGGACGAGGCGCTCGGCGCCAAATCAGGAGCAGTTGCGTGACAGACCAGATCGCACCTTCCAAGAACACCGACGGAGAATCCCTCGCCTCACAGCCGCGACTGCGCGACGCCGAATGGACCTTCGAACGCATCTGGAGGCGGAGTCGATACGGCGTCATCACGATCATCAATCTGACGATCTTCGCACTCCTGTGGGAATGGGGAGCGACGGTCTACGACAACGCCAACTTCATTCCCACGTTCACCGACATGGCTGCGGCACTCAAGGTCGGATGGCTCGGCGGTGGATCCGACACGACCCAGACCTTCGATCTGCTCCAGAACTTCGTCATCGCCAAGAATTTCTGGGTCACTCTTCAGGTCTACGGCGTCGGCCTGGCGGTCTCGATCGTCATCGGCATCCCGATCGGGCTGATGATGGGCGGGAGCAAATGGGCGGACGCCATTCTCAGCCCGTACGTGTGGACCTTCTCCTCACTGCCCAGGATCGCCATCTTCCCGATTCTCGTGTTGTTCCTGGGGCTCGGCGACGAGATCAAATATGCGCTGGTCATTCTCACTGCCATCTTCCCTGTGATCATCAACACGTGGGCAGGGGTCAAGACGACCGAGCAATCGCTCATCCATGCCGCCCAGGTCTTCGGAGCCAGCCGTCGGCAGGTCTATCAGAAGGTCGTGCTGCCGTACACGCTGCCGTTCGTGGTCAGCGGCATCCAGCTCGCTCTGAGCCGAGGCCTGGTCGGCGTCGTGATCGCCGAGTTCCTCACCGGCGCCAGCAAGGACGGAGGTCTGGGCTGGCTCATCTTCAGGGCTGCTCGAGGTTTCAACGGCGCACTCACGTATGCCGCCCTCATCAGCCTGGCGATCCTCGCCCTCGTGCTGGTGCAGGGGACGAGGTCCATGGAATCGAAGATCGCACCGTGGAGACAGGTCAGCAAAGCCTGACATAGGAAACAGGAGGAGAGCACATGACTGAGAACAACGACGAGATCTTCGGCGCGGTTTCGCGACGGCGATTCCTCGGCCTGGGTGGTCTCGCGGCCGGAGCGGTCGCCCTCGGGGCGTGCGGGTCGGACGAGGCAGACACCACCACGACGGCTGCAGGAGCGGCTGCGACGACGACGACCGCCGCCGGTGGCATCCCGACGGTTTCGGCCTCCGGGATCACGGTGGGTTACAACAACCCGAACCGGATGCTGCGTTCGCCGCTGTACCTCGGTCAGTCCGAGGAGCTCGGATTCTTCGAAGAGGTCGGAATCACCGACATCACGATCAACGACGCCGACGACCCGGTGCCGCCGCTGCTCGCCGGGGAGTACAAGATCTCCGGCTTCGACAGCGACGTGCTGTTCGATGCCATCGACAAGGACGTCCTCGACGCCAAGATGCTGAACATCAACCTCGGCTCACAGGCGCTGATCTTGATCGTCAACCCCGGCATCGAGACCGCCGAAGACCTCCGGGGTAAGCGGGTCGGCACCGGGCGGGCCGGAGCGGTGAACGAGGCGTTCGCCAAGTACATGCTCGAGGATCTCGGGCTCGATCCGGCCGAGGATGTCATTGCGACCGAGATGACGGGTGGCTCGAACGACTGGGTGCAGGCGATGCTCACCGGACAGATCGACGCGACCATCGCGTTCGCCCGCCACATCCCCTTGGCCGAGGAGGCCGGCGGAAAGGCCCTGTACAACGACTTCCTCCCGCTGCCACAGTTCGGCTTCGCGATGAGGACCGAGGACATCGAGGCCGATCCCGACTTCCCGGCGGCGTGGGCGTATGCCTACATCCAGGCACAACGGTGGGCCAAGGATCCCGCCAACTTCGACGATCTGGTTCGGATCCTCTCGGAGGAGTTCGAGATCGATCTCCCGCCTGCGTTCTTCGAGGATTCGGTCTACCAGATCGACAACAACACGATGACCCAGGACCTCGGCTTCGATCCTGCGGAGATGGATCGGTTGATGGAGTTCGTCATCCCGTTCGGCAACGTCGCACCCGACATCAACGATCGGTGGCGCGGATACTTCGACATCACCGGACTGCACCGTGCGCAGGAGGCGCTGGGTCTGCCGCTCAACCCGAGTGCAGATCTCAGTACCGGCGAGGAGAAGGTCGCCCCGCTCGGCTGATCAGACGCAACACGCAACACGC